>JACQYL010000095.1 GCA_016208165.1 Deltaproteobacteria bacterium | reverse complement strand
GTTCTCATTTTCCGGGAACGTCCTGCATCTTCGGGATCGGCTTCAGCCGACATGAAGTCGGAGCGTAATCCGTTAATAGCCACCTCTTTCGCGGACCTGCTTATCACGCGCAAGATGGGATGGCTCCTAACCGACCAGGCTCCGATACCGTTGAGACATCCATTCTGAACTCCGGGTCCCTCCGATCCGGATCGGCTACGCTTTCTTTGCGGCTGTTTCGACTAGAGGCAAGAAAACTCCAGACGCCGCATGCGGCGTCTGGAGTGATTTAGATCAAATGGGATACTAGTCGATCAAAGGAATAATGTCTTTCTTGAACAGGCTCCACTTGTCCGCAGCCGGATCCCATTTAATGTTTGCGAAGCACTTCCAGTTAGCCTCATCCATCTTGGGCTTGTCCGCTCGGAAGTAGTAACCCGGCCAGCGGGTCTCTTCCCGGAACATGATGGTGCGTACGTGGGCTTCGGCCTGCCACATACGATGCACGTTTTCCCAGCAACGCTCGAGTTCGTAGAGACCGGCGGCTGCAAGCTTCTCGGCGTCTTCTTTCAGGAAGGCCAGCAATTCAAGGCCGCGTTCGCACAGCTTATTGCTGGTCTTGAAAGCGCTGGTCACGCCGCCCGCGTACTCGTCCATGATCTTCTGCAGACGGAACATGAACTGCTGGGGCTTAATGAAGTTGGGGTTGACGTTGGGGTCGCTGGAGATACCGGAGAATTCCTTGAACAGATCCAGCGGTTTCAGAATCCGGGCTTTTGCGGCTTCCACTTTGGCGGCGTCCGCTTTGGGCATGGTGTTGTTCTCTTTAACAAACTTCACCATGGACTTAGCGGTGATGCGGCCTTCCGCATGGGAACCGGAAGAGAACTTGTGGCTGGAAGCACCGGAAGCGTCGCCGGCCGCGAACAGGCCTTTGACCGTGGTCATGTTGCTATAGCCCCACTTGTACGCGGCAGGAGCGATATCTTCGGGACCGCTGACCCAGGCGCCGGAGGCGCCGGAGTGGGAACCGATGAAGTAAGGCTCGCAAGCGGCGATTTCGGAGCGGCACTCTTCGGGAGCGATGTTGCTGGCAGCCCACAGGATGGCCTGGGAGATGGTCATATCCAGGAAGTCTTCCCATGCTTCGGCTTCCAGGGCTTTCATTTTCTTCTTGAACGCTTTCTCATCCGGGGCCTGCTCGGCGATCTTCTGGATGGCTTCAGCGGTTTCCATGTACAGCGGCCCAAGGCCCGCATCCACATCCAACATGCCAAGGTAGTTTCTCAGGTTGGCCGGAATCGGCTTGGCCAATCCGTACGGAGCCCAGTTGTTCAGCACGGCCTTGCGCTCGACCATGTACTCGCCGCCGCTGGCGCTGGTGGCGCGGGACTTGAACAGCAAGAACCACGCACCGACCGGGCCATACGCGTCTTTGAAGCGGACGGGAATGAACCGTACTTCCTGACAGGTCATCTCAGCGCCGGCGCGGATGGTGAAGTACGCGCTGGAACCGGTGTTGAACGGAGGATACCAGGAACGACCAAGACCTTCACCAACGGACCGCGGACGGAACACGTGAACGGCACCGCCCATGGCGGCCAGGACCGCTTTGGCCTTGAATACGTAGAACTTGTTTTCACGCGTGCTGAAGCCTACGGCGCCGGCTACGCGATCGCCGTCCATAATCGGCTCGACGATGAAAACGCGCTCGTAGATATTGTCTTTGCCCAAAGCATTTTTCGCGGCTTCCGCCACGATCACTTTGTAGGATTCACCGTTGATCATGATCTGCCACCGGCCTTCATGCACGTACTTGCCGTTTTCATCTTTCCAGATGGGCAGACCCCATTTTTCGAACAGGTGGACCGTGGAGTCCACGTGACGGGCGATGTTGTAGACCAGGTCTTCACGGGAAACGCCCATGAGGTCCTGGCGCACGTAATGAACGTAATCTTCACACGTGTTGGCGCCCTCGTTAATGCCGACGTACTGGTTGATGGCCGAAAGACCCATCGCCACGGCGCCGGAGCGGTCAAAGGCCGCCTTGTCTACCAATGTAACCTTGAGTCCTTCTTTCTTGGCCCAGTAAGCGGCCTCGACAGCGGCGCCCGCCGCGGCCATGCCACCGCCACAAATCAGTATATCAGTGGTCACTTCTACGGTTTCGAAATTCGCCATGAGTTTACCTCCTCAGGTTATTGCTTGTTCGGACTGATGAGCGCGCGGCTTACAGCGCGGGCAATTTGTCAAGTCTCAGAGATACCGGTTCGGTCATAAGCAACTGATCGCCCAGCGTCGCCGGTCCTGCATCGAATCCGCCAAGAGGCTCAGCCGTTCCTTCAGGCGTGGTACGGATGGGGAACTTGAACCGCTTGATCGTGCCGTTGCGGAATTTCACCGTCCACATAATGGAATCGGAACCGCGCAGAGGAACCACGCTGGCGCCCATTGGCGTAAAGTCGGCATAACCACGTACGTCCATTGCCTGCTGAGGGCAAATCTTAATGCAGTTGTAGCATTCCCAGCACATGGACGGATCCTGGTTGTAGGCTTTCATCTTTTCTTTATCCAGGACCATCAGGTCCTGCGGGCAAATGTACATGCAGGCGGTCTTATCCTGACCCTTGCAACCGTCGCATTTTTCCAAAATGACAAAGCTCGGCATACTGTGTCCTCCTAAACATAGAGTTTATATGGTCTTAGGTTGAGAGTTCACGTAAATGGCAAAAACCGTTCTTTTGCCCACCTCCTTTCAACAAGATCGTTTGTTTCGTTCGTTATCCAATCTTCAGCTAAATGCGAAAACCGGACCCCCTCCCTCGAGAGGGGGAATCCGGCTTGAAAAGATCTTCATGGGCAAACCCGTCGCTTGTCCGGGGCCACCCACCGGGAAGAGTTACAAATCTTCCATGCTTTCCGAATTTCTTGCACTCCATGGTCCACATCAAACGTGCTTGGCTCCCGAGTCATCCAACCCTGCATCGCCAGGCGGCCTCTCATAGCCGTCATTGGATACGACCTACTTCTTGTTGACGTCACCGGTCGCGGCGCCATGCAGCTTCACTTCCACCTTTTCTTCTAGATCCATGTAGTATTTTTTCAGTACTTCCAGAACCTCCGGCCGAGAAAACTCTCCGGGCAACTCGCCGCCCTCGCTCAAAGTCTTCCGTACCATCGTACCGGACAGGAGGAGTCGATCCGCTTTGCCGTGGGGGCAGGTTCTCAAAGAGGCCATGCCGCCGCACTTGAAACAGTGGAAGGTCCAGTCGATGTTCAGGTTCTTGCACTTCAAGGCGCCTTCCGGGATCTCGAGGAAGATCTTCTGCGCGTCAAACGGACCGTAATAGTCGCCAACACCGGCGTGGTCGCGGCCGATAATCATGTGGCTGCAGCCGAAATTCTGGCGGAACGTGGCATGGAGAAGCGCCTCACGGGGTCCCGCGTAGCGCATTTCCATCGGATAGCCGGCCGCGACTACCGTGTCTTTCACAAAGTAATTCTCCACCAGCACGTCAATCGCCTTGACCCGGACGTCCGCCGGAATGTCGCCTGCTTTCAGTTTGCCTACGAGCTGATGAATAAATACGCCGTCCATCACTTCGACGGCGATCTTGGCCAGAAATTCATGGGATCGATGCATGGGGTTCCGCAACTGCAGGGCCGCCACCTGACGCCATCCCTTTTCCTCGAACATTTTCCGGCTTTCCGCAGGCCTCATATAAACGTCTTTAAACATTTCCGGGTAGTAGCTCTCGCTGAGCACCTTCACCGGTCCTGCCAGATTGTATTTGGCCTGCTCCATCACCTTCTGCACACCGGGGTGCTCGGTATCGTTGGTACGGAACACCGCTTTGCACTCGTGGGCTTTGTCGATGGTATATTTCTCGGAGACCTTCATGGTGGCGATAATGGTTCCCGTCTCCTCGTCCTCCAGCGCCAATTCGTCGCCTGCTTTGACACTCTCGTCGTCCGTGGACAGCGTGATGGGAATGGGCCAGAACGTGCCGTCCGCCATCATGTACTTGTCACAAACCCCTTTCCAGTCCTTAGAAACCATACACCCCGTAAGCGGAGTAAACGCGCCGATACCCATCATGATGAGGTCCGAGGTTTCACGGGTGGTGATACGGATGGATTTCAAAGACTTCGCCCGCTTCTGTTCGGCTTCCAGCTGAGCCCCTTCCAGCAGGAGGGGCATCAATCTTTCCTCTTTGCCATGGGGCGCTATCAATTGTGACATAGGTCCTCCTTATTGTGATCTTGTTCGGATGTTCCTTCGATTTCTCTGCATTCAAGCTTCAGGTTCAGTTTGTGCAATATTTAACAAATACTCAACCAATGAAACCCTGTCAAGCAAAAAACAGTCCTCCATCAGCTTAACCACGGGATTTCGAGACTCTCCTCCGCACCCTCAAAAATCCCGCTCCAAACGCGAAAAACACTACATCTTGTATCTTTTTGGGGATGAACACAAAATAAGGCATGTTGCTAAAATGATAAGGTTTTATCCGAAATTTTAAATAACTAGCCCCGCATTTCCATCAAAGTCAAGTTAAAAAAAACACTTTCACGCTATTTCCTGGAATCCCGCCCTCCTTCACCTTGCATCCGGACGTGCGTTGTGGTAGACGAACCTGATCCATAAAGATAGGCGTCATAGCGTACGTCCAACGTTTGCAGCATTCCCGCCCGGCGTCGAATCGCGCTGACTCGCCACTGGCCGTTGCTTCAATCCGTTGGACATCTTGATCTTCAAACGCCCCCTTTCCGCGTCAAGAAGATCCACGTATCACCTGATGGGCAAAGTTCACATCCCTTTCCGTAACACGACCCAGTTTCTCAGGAGGCATCATGGACCTTGAGCAATACTTCACTAACGTCGACAGAAACACATTGGAGCGTTACTGCGTGAGCGCCTTCCGTCGCGTCATCGCCCATTACGCGCTCTGGATCCGAGAAGCCATTCACCAGATGGGTGAAGAGGAAGCTTTTCGCATCGAAGAAGAAGTTTGGAAGGGAGTGTGGGACAACCATCTGAAACGACTGGGTAAAACATTGGGATTTAAGGTCAGCGACGGTGTCCCCGAATGGCTTCATTCCTTGGAGACGGAACAGCTCAAAGGACTCGTCGGGGCCCTTGCCGTCAACTGGCTGGCCCAGGACGGTATCTGGTTTCAAGCGTTGGAACACAGTGCGAGCATGTGGGAAGCCAAACTCGCCAACGACACCTGTTGGGGACGCTTCTCGCCCGTCGAAGCCCGGGAGATCAAGGACCTACTAGGGCTTTCCCGTGAACCCGGCCTCGATGGCCTCAAAGAAGCCCTGGCATATCGCCTGTACGCCCGTCTCAACACCCAGTCAGTCGAGGAGGAAGGGACGGACTCCCTCATCCTGTACGTAAACGACTGTCGCGTACAGAGCGCCCGCAAACGGAAAGGTCTCGAAGACTATCCCTGCAAGTCCGTGGGCATGATCGAGTACACGTATTTCGCCAAAACCATCGATCCTCGGATACGAACGGAATGCGTGGCCTGTCCGCCGGACTCTCATCCCGAAGGGTGGTTTTGCGCCTGGCGATTCCGTTTGACGACATAAGTCCTCACTCCCCGGAACCTTCAGGAACCGGACCGTTTCCTCGAGATCCTGTTTGTATCCGCCCCCGGGCGGTGTGGAAGGATCCCAAGGGTTATTATGCGTCCGTATCCCTTTTTTCACCTCGCGACCTGATTTATTTCGGATGGTTTGGGAGCAACGCCTCCGGGAGCACCCGACATCGGGCCCGACACATCGAAAGCGATGCCCGCTAATGCAATGGATCGACCTTCACACACATAGCAACGCCTCCGACGGGGCACTGTCGCCGGCCGAGCTTGTAGCACACGCCCAGCAGCATGGTCTCGAAGCTGTGGCTCTGACGGATCACGACACCGTGGACGGCCTGGACGAAGCCCTGCAAGCCGGGACGGAACTTGGACTGGAAGTAGTGCCGGGACTCGAGATCAGCGTAGGAATAGGAACTAGTTCCATGCACTTGCTGGGATATTTCCTGAACCACCATCATCCGGGATTGATGGAAGAACTGCTCATCCTTCAAAAATCCCGGGCGGAACGCAACCCGCAGATCGTAAGGAAACTGAACGACCTGGGAATGGGCATCTCCCTGAAGGACCTGGAACTGGCCTCCGGTGGCGGCCAAATCGGCCGGCTTCACATTGCTTCCGTATTGAAAGGTAAAGGCTACGTTAATAACTTTCAGGAGGCGTTTGACTTGTATCTGAAAAAAGGCCAACCTGCCCACGTTGACAAGTTCCGCTTCGACCCGGAAACGGCCTTCGCCATGATCCACTCGGCGGGAGGCGTCTCCGTTGTGGCTCATCCTTTTACGCTGACAACGGATCGAACCGAATTGGAAACGTGGATCCGGCGCTTCAAGACCATGGGGCTGTCGGGCATCGAGGCGTATTACTCGGATCACACGACGGACCAGACCCAGTTCTGCCGACAATTGGCTCTTAAATACGATCTGGTCGTCACTGGAGGAAGTGACTTCCACGGCGCCAACAAACCGGGAATCGAAGTTGGAGTGGGTCGCGGAAGCCTTCGTGTGCCCTATAGTCTGCTGGAAAAACTCAAGGTGGAATGGTCCGGACGCGCCCACGTGGCTTGATGCGGAACGTTCAATGATCGTTTCTGATCCGACCTGCGGAATGCAGGGTCGAGAGTTTAATAACCACCGATGGGGAAGAAGATGGCCTCTGTAATACCCATCGGAAGCTGAATCGAGTCTGAACGTGACGGACATAGACCGCTACCCCTACTGGCGCCCGCTGGATTTGAATCATGGGGTCGCCCTGCAAAAGGCGCTGCGAGATTCTGAACCCCAATCCTCCGAGCTTACCTTCACCAATCTGTTCATGTGGAGGATCTACTATGGGTTACAGATATCAATGCAGGATGAAACCATTTTGCTGAAAGCGGAACCCGAAGATCAACCGTCCTTTCTTTTGCCGACCGTGGGGCCGCCGCTGGATCCTGTCCGGCTAAGGGATATTGTTGAAGCTTTGGGTCCGGACGGATGCATCGCTCGCGCGGACGCCGCCTGGATAAAACGAAATCCCGGACTGAAGGGCTCGTTCGGAACGACGGCCGACCGCGATCAATTCGACTATGTGTACCGAACCGAAGATCTGATTTCTCTATCCGGAAGAAAATTCCACCGAAAGAAGAACCACCTGAACCGGTTTCTAAAAACGTACGAATTTACGTACGATGAATTGAATCCCGACATGACCGACGCTTGCCTGCGGCTCGCGGAAGAATGGTGCCAGGTCCGCAATTGTGAAGAACATCCGAGTCTGAAAGGAGAAGAACGCGCCATTCGGGAAGCGCTCCTGCACTGGAGTCATCTGCCGTTTAGGGGAGGAGCCATCTTCATCGACGGCCGTCTGGAGGCCTTTTCCCTGGGCGAACACCTGAACTCCGGAACCGCCGTGATTCATATCGAGAAAGCCAATGCCGATTATCAGGGAATTTACGCCGCCCTTAATCAACTATTCGTGCAGCATGCGTGGTCGCACACGGAATTCATCAACCGGGAACAGGATCTTGGCGAACCGAACATACGAAAGGCCAAAGAATCCTACGTTCCTTATCGTTTTATCGAGAAATACCGTTTGATTCCCAAATAAGACTTTCACTTCTCCAAATTCTCTGGGGAATCCGTCGAGGGCCGGCACGATGCGCATTACCGTTTTGGGCTCCGGTACCGGGTTGCCGTCGCTCAGAAGAGCTTCTCCCGGCCTGCTGGTGGAAGCCGGAGGTCTTCGGATTCTGATGGATACGGGCCCGGGTACGCTCCGTCAAGTGCTCAAAGCGGGAGTAGAACTCCGAGAAATCGACTTCCTGTGCTTCACTCACCATCATCCGGACCACACCTTGGACCTCCTGGCGTTTTTGTTTGCCTCAAACAATCCCCTGATCCCGGAAAGAAAGCGACCGTTCGTCGTAGTCGGGGCCCACGGAATGCGAGCCTGGCTCAAGAAGGCCGTAGCTCTGTACGGGTCCTCGGTTGTACCGCCGGCAGACTCCATGGAACTCCTGGAACTGGACCCGGCTTCCGGCGAAACCGCCCTTTCGTCCGGGCTCACCCTGGCGGCCGCCCCGATGGAACATCGGCCCGGAAGTCTCGGATTCCGTTTGAGAGACGCGGAGGGCCGAGTCATGGCTTACAGCGGAGACACGGACGTCTGCGATTCTCTGGTGGACCTGGGCCGGAACGCGCATGTACTGGTGCTGGAGTGCTCGATGCCGGACGATGCGAAAGCGCCCGGCCACCTCACGCCCTCTCTGGCGGGAGCCGTTGCGCATCGCGCCAACGCGCGTTCCTTGGTCTTGACCCACTTCTACCCGCCCTGCGACGAGATTGACGTGGCGGCTCACTGCAGGAGACATTTCAAAGGGGAGATTATCGTGGCGGAGGATTTGTTGAAGATCGACGTGTAGTTTGTCACCGGTTGAACCCGTTGGGCATTTAGAAAGGGGCAAGTCATTGATGATTCGATTCGTCCTCATCCCATCGATGGTTTTTCTGGCCGCCGGCGTGTCGGTTTTGGCCGCGCCGTTTGATTCACTCTCCCGGCGCCTTATCAGCGACGGATTCGAGACGGCCTATATCGAACGGGTATACTCGGCCTCCTCCGTGCAGTTCGATTCCAAGCCGGTGCTCACGTATTTCAAGATTCGTGAATCCAAACTGGATTACGGCCAATTTCTCAAGCCCGAACTGGTAACCAGATGTAAGGACTACATGAGCCTTCATCGGGAGGTGTTGTCCGGTATAGAAAAAGAGACCGGACTCCCCCCTTCCCTGTTGGCTGCGTTGTTTATGGTCGAAACACGATTGGGCGCTTATACGGGCCGATTCCAGGTTTTGTCCGTTCTAAGCAGCCTATCCGCGTCTTCGGATGCCGAGATCATGAAAACCATGTATGGACAGCTCGAACCCTCCGAGCGCGAAAGAAACGGCTTCGATCGTTTTCAGCAATTTTGCGTTCGAAAATCGAAGTGGGCCTACGAGGAACTCAAGGCGTTTTTGAGACACGCCGCGGCCGAGGACATCCCGCCCGAATCCATCCAAGGCTCTCTCGCCGGCGCTTTCGGCATTCCGCAGTTCATTCCGTCGAACGTGCTGCGTTACGGCGCCGACGGGAACGGCGACGGTCAGGTGGACCTGTTTTCGGATTCCGATGCATTGGCCAGCGCGGCCAACATATTGGTTGGCTGCGGCTGGAAACCGGGCCTGAACCCGGAACAACGTCACGAAGTGCTCAAATGCTACAATCAAAGTGACGTGTACGCCCGCACGGTCCTCGAGCTGACCCGCCTGATCGACGAAGCCGGGACTCCGTCCAAATGACCGGAAGTCTTCGATACCTCGATCTGAACACGGCTCTGAGGAACCGATTCGGGCTCCGCGTACAAAAAGTGACCCTGGACGCAGGATTCACTTGCCCGAATCGGGACGGGACCAGAGGAAGCGGAGGTTGCATCTACTGCAATGCCCAAGGATCGGGCTCCGGAAGGTATCGCTCCCAACCGAACGTACTCGAGCAGCTCAGGGAAGGGATCCTCTTCTGTCGCCGGCGGTACAAGGCCGAAAAGTTCCTCGCCTACTTCCAATCCTTCAGCAACACCTATGGGCCTCTTCTCCATCTGGAGCGACTCTACAGAGGCGTTCTGGCCGAACCTGACGTGGTGGGCCTTTCCATCGGCACGCGACCGGACTGTCTGGACGAAGAAAAGCTGGACCTCCTGGCCGAATTGGCTTCCTCCTCGATGGTCTGGCTGGAAATAGGCCTCCAGAGCGCCTCCGACGCGACTCTGCACAGGATCAACCGCGGCCACACCGTAGCCGAGTTCGAATGGGCCGTGCGGGAAGCTCACAAACGTCACCTCCAGGTCTGCGTCCACGTCATTCTCGGTCTTCCCGGCGAGGACCGCTCCACGATCATGCACACGGCGGACTATTGCGCCTTTTTGGGCGTCGAGGGAGTGAAATTGCACCAACTCTATGTGGAGCGCGGAACCGTCATGGAGGAGGAGTATCGTTCAGCACGATACAGGCCGCTGTCCCGGGAAACATACGTAGAATGGGTGGTGGATTTCTTGGAGCGTCTTCCAGCGCAAACCGTGATTCAACGCCTGACGGGCGACCCTATACCGGACAGGCTGGTAGCGCCCGATTGGTCATTGGAGAAGCACGAGACGCGCAGGCTCATACACCAGCGGCTGGAGGAGCGCCAAACCTTCCAAGGCGCCCGATATGCCCCCGCCGCCGATGTCCCCGGTTGCGACACGAAGACCGAGCAACTTGATTAACGGATTTTAGATAGGGTTCCGGGGTCCCGCCCAGGGAGGGATTTCAAAAGGTCTCCCCGGATATTCCCGTACATACGGATAAGGAGTCCCGAATCATGCATAACATACTCTGCTTTTCGAGAAACAGATGCACGGCGGTCGAGCGCGTTAACCATGATACGTTGAAATCGCAGTGCCGCCTCCAGGATACGACGATGGGTGCTTGCGTCGAAATTACGGTACGAACGCCCGATCTCGAGATCACGGATGTAACGGGATCGGTTCACCGAAGCATTTGGGGCGGTGCGTGCGATGCCTCGGGTGCTTTAAAAAGCGTCGTCGGCACAAGAGTCGCCCCCGGTATGTTGAAGATTATCAGGGGACTGATCGGCGACAAACCCGAACTTCAAGAGCTGTCCTTCATGGTGGAAGAATGCTGCCACGGGATCATTCTTTCCTTTACTCAGGACGTGTTGCGTACGGCGCCCAAAGACGAGGCGGAAGCTCTGGCGTACTATGCGGACATGGTAAAGGAGAACATCCGGCTCCTCAACCGTTGCGCTGCGTTTGCGCCCGGAAGCTCTCTGCTCGGCGGTATCGAGCCTCCCGGAGAGTGAGAATGGGGGCTTTTTCAGGAAAGTCCCTCCGGACGAAAGCAGTGAGAACCCCAACGCGGAACATTTCGATGAATCCATCGGGTTCCGGATCCTTCGCCGGCGCCGGAGGGAGATCACGAATAGTGACTTGGCCTCGATCGAGGAGTACGAAGGTGGAACCCTGACCGTTCTTGGCGTACTACCGGAGCGGTTTCAATCCCCGGATAACCCAACCCATCAATTGAGGAACACGGGAAAACATGATTACTTTCATACGTAACAAGACCGTCGGCATCGAACGAGTGGACCCGGACACCCTGCTGGCCCACGGCATTTTGGGGGACTACATCTACGGCCTCGAGATCCGTGTACGCCTGAGCATTTCGGACCTCGAGATCGTATCCATCGAGGGCAAGTGGCATCGGGCGACAACACCGGAGTGTTCCAGGGCCGTCCCGTTGATTCAGGGAGCCGTGGGACTGCGGGTCGAAGAAGAAGGATTTGTACAGAAAGTCAACAAGATCATCGGTAGAAAAGCCTGCCGGCATTTCGCGAACATTCTGGTCGAATGCTGCGAGGCCGCCAAGCAAGCGGTGCTGGTTCTCGAGTGGCAGGACAAACGAGACATACATGACCGGATAAGCCTCGAGGAATTCATCAAACGGGGTATCGAAGAAACACAGGTTCGCCGGCCTAAAGCCGCGCCCTCGGAAAAGCCTCCCTCGTCGGGGACAGAGGTTTCCGATACCGCCCGTTCGACCGTGAGAGGGCCCGGTTCAGATGATTTCATTATCGATCTGCACGTCCATTCGTCACCCGCCTCGCCCTGCAGTTCCGCGCCCGTGGACGAACTCATCGAGGAAGCCAAGCGAGTCGGTCTGAACGGCATCTGTTTAACGGACCACAATCACGTCTGGGATGCCGCGGACATAGGACGGCTCCGACAAAAACACGGATTCCCGGTTTTCAGAGGAAACGAAGTTCTCACGGATCAGGGAGACGTCCTCGTTTTCGGGTTCCATCGGAATATCCGCGGAGTCGTCAAGCTCGAGGAATTACGAAAACAAGTGCTGCAAGAGGGCGGGTTCATGATTGTGGCCCATCCTTTCAGGGGTTTTCTCACCTTCGGATTCGGTCAGGTGGGCCTTACCCCTGAAAAAGCCATGGAACGAGCCCTGTTCAAATCGGTAGACGCGGTTGAAGTATTGAACAGCAAGGTCACGGAAAAGGAAAACGCGTTTGCCTTGGAAGTCGCCCGAGGACTGGTCCTGCCGGCCACCGGCGGCAGCGACGCTCACGAAGTATCGGAGGTCGGCCTGTTCGCCACTCGCTTCTCCAGCCCTGTCGGGGACGACGATGCCTTGGTCGAGGCGCTGAAAAAAGGCGACTATTCCGCCGTGGCCTTTCGAACTCCGTAGATCCCTTCATCCATTTGAAACGAGGTATGACGAATGGAATTGCAGCTCGACTGGGAAAAAACGATCCGGAGAATGGAGCAGCTGATGAGGCTCAAATCCTTTCCGGTGGCGCTCAAGTTTCTGGAGCGTGAGGTAGATCTAGGAACCATTCCGTACTTGCGGAGAATGGATCACAAGGTGACTTTCTGCCAATTGATCACCCTGGCGAGGAATTTCGATTGGACCGTGGGCGTGGCTCTCGAGGATTTCATGAATCAGACCTGCCCATCCATCCTCGGACTCACGGACGTGCCCGACTTCAACAAGGACGGCACCTTCCGAAGCATCGTATGGGTAAAGACCAAAGCGGACGCACGAAGATACGAAGAAAGCATTCCCCGCATTCCACTGGGAACGTACCAAGCCGTAGCCCTGGCGCCGGCCGTGTACCATCCCTTTGAACCGGATATGATTCTGGTCTATGCGAATCCGGCTCAAATGATCCTGCTGATCAACGCGCTTCAGTTCGAAGACTATGAAGTCATGCAGTTCTTTTGTGTCGGCGAATCTTCCTGTTCGGACGCCATTGTCCGCTGCCACCTGACCGGTAAACCGTCCTTGACCATTCCCTGCTATGGCGAACGGCGCTACGGGCACGCCCAGGACGAAGATCTGGTCATGGCGGTGCCCACGGGCATGATGAAGAAGGCCTTAAACGGTTTGGAGGGTCTATACCGCAGAGGCGTTCGTTATCCCATCAGTTTTGCCGGAGCCGAAATGGACCCTACCTGCGCATTTCCCGCCTCTTACGGCATGGAGCAGGAAGTGCATCGCATCAGGGGAAAGGACGGGCGCCTGGTGTTGGGCGTCACCGGCGGCATCGCCAGCGGAAAAACGACGATCGCCGGCATGTTGAAGGAGCTCGGCGCGCCCATCATCGACTTTGACCTCCTCGCCCGCCGGGTAGTGGAGCCGGGCACACCGGGCTGGAAGGACATTGTGGACTATTTCGGCAGACAAGTTCTGCAGGAAGACGATACGTTGGACCGGAAAAAGCTCTCGAAAGTCGTGTTCGGCGATCTCGAAAAGCGGAAGAAGCTCGAGAGTTTTACACACCCCAGAATCCACGCCGAGTTTTTGAAGCAGTTGGATGAAATTTCCGAACAGACCCCCGGCGCCATTGTACAGGCCGTGATTCCTTTGCTCGTCGAATTGAACATGCAGTACATGTTCCATAAGATCCTGGTGGTGTACATTTCCCCCGAAGAGCAAATCGAGCGCCTCGCCAAGCGGGACGCCATCAAGAAAGACGAAGCGGCCAACATTCTCAAAGCGCAACTGCCCATCAACGAGAAGGTGAGTTACGCGGACTATGTGATCGACAACTCCGGCTCCCTGGATGACGCCCGGCGTCAAGTGGCCGAACTTTGGGAAAGGCTGAAGCAGGCCCAACAGGAGATCCTGGAAAAGGAAAGCGGCCACGAACAGTAGGTTGCTGCTTGCGGACAGAAATCGAAACCCGCCGGCGGGCGCCAGCGGAACAATGGCTGCGTCAGGCCCCTGGCTATCCTCCCGGCGGCCGCGCGTTCGCTGTGTTCGAACGCCCGAGAGAGCCTACCTCCTTTCCCCTCCTTCCTCCCGGGGAAGGCCGGGATGAGGGTCTCCAGCGTTTCAACAGGAGTTTCCGCATACCGTTTCCCCCTCCAGTAATAAGAAAGGCCCTCCTTTGCAGGGGGGCCTTTCTTATCCTATTTCGGCGGAATCGATCAGGCTTCGACTTTCTTGGATAGAGCAATCACCTTTTCCTGCAGGGGAGCAGGCATGGGATCATAGTGATCCAGCTCCATTTTGAAAGTGCCCCTTCCAGCAGTCATGGATGTCAGGTCGGGCTGATATTTCAACACTTCGGACATGGGTACGTGGGCTGTAATCACCTGGTTCGATCCGCGACCCTCCATGCCGAGCACCCTTCCTCGACGCCCGTTGAGATCGCCGATCACATCACCCATGAATTCATCCGGAACAGTGATTTCGAGTTTCATAACGGGTTCCAGCAGAATAGGCGAAGCATCCTCCATGGCCTTTTTGAAGCACATGGACGCCGCGATTTTGAACGCCATTTCCGATGAGTCCACGTCATGGGACTTTCCGTCGTAGAATCGGATCTTGAAGTCCACCACCGGATATCCCGCCAAAACACCCTTGTTTTTGGCCTCGTCCAGTCCTTTCTCCACGGCGGGAACGAAATTGCGGGGAACGTTCATGCCCACGAGGGCCTCATCGAAGACGTATCCTTCACCCCGAGGCATGGGAAAAATGTCGAAATGGACTTCCGCGAATTGACCGCGTCCTCCGGTCTGTTTCTTGTGACGATAGACGATGCCCCTCTTCTCTTTGGTGACCGTCTCGAGATAGGGCACTTTGGGCGCCTTCAACATCGCTTCGACCCCGTATTTTCGAAGCAGCTTCTCACAGGTGACTTCCAGGTGTATTTGGCCGGTGCCGTACAGAAGAATCTCGTGGGTCCTCGGGTCGCGTTCCAGTTTCAGTGTGGGATCTTCTTCCGTGAGCTTCACGATCCCGCTGAAGACCTTTTCTTCATCTCCCTTGTTCTTGGCGTCGATGGCGTAGGAAATGCTTGCCGGCAACGCTTCCGCGGCAGGGTAGACGATCGGAGCTGAATCGGTGCACAGCGTGTCGCCGGTCGAGGTTACCTTTAATTTCGCCACGGCCGCGATTTCACCTGGAACAGTGGACTGGATGGAAACCTGGGCCTTTCCTTCCAGGTAGTACAGCTGTCCGAATTTTTCCTTTTGCTCTTTGGCCGGATTGTAAAAACCGCTATCCGCGGAAAGGCTCCCGGATATGATCCGAAACACGGTCAACTTGCCTGCATAAGGATCGGAGATGGTTTTTATGACCAGAGCGGAAAAAGGGGCGTTCTCATCCGGTTGGCGCTCTTCCGCTTCTCCGCTGTCCGGATTGGTTCCTTTGAAGGCCCCCCGATCCATCGGAGAAGGAAAACCGTCCACGATGAGGTCCAATAGCGGCTGAACACCGATGTTCTTAATGGCGGAGCCCGCCAGCACCGGCACGAAACCTCCCGAACGAATGCCCATCGTGAGTCCGCGGGACAGCTCTTCTTTGGACAGCTCTTGACCGTCCAAATACTTTTCGAGGAGTTCGTCGTCGGATTCGGCAATGAATTCAATCAGCGATTCGCGCATTTCTTCGGCCTGATCCGCGAGCTCTTCAGGAATGTCGGTGGCCTCAAACCTACCCGTATCGTCACTGCCGTAGAGATAGGCCTTCATTTTGAACAGATCGGCCACGCCTTTGAAATCATGTTCGGATCCGATGGGAATCGTTATTGGAACGAACTTGTTGGGAAATACCTTGTTGAGTTGATCCAGCACCTTGAAGAAGTCCGCGCGCTCCCGTTCCAACTTGTTAATGAACACCGCTCGAGGCAAGTGAAAGGCGTCCGCATACGACCACACCTTTTCCGTAGTGACTTTGACCCCGTCCGTGCCGTCCACGAGGACAACCGCGGCATCCACTCCCTGAAGCGCAATCTTGGTGTCGCTCAGGAAGTTTACGTCGCCGGGCGTATCCACCAGATGCACCAGGTTCTTTTTCCACTGGAAATGGTTGAACGAGGCGTTGATCGAAACACTTCTCTTGAGTTCCTCCGGCTCGAAGTCCATCACAGCGGAACCTTGGTCCACCTTGCCGATGCGGTTGGTGGTACCCGAATCATAAAGGATGGCCTCGGCGAGGGAAGTCTTGCCGGAGCCTCCGTGAGCAATCAAAGCAACACTTCTGATGCGCGAAACCTTCTCACTCATGCGGGATTCTCCTCCTTCAGGCATTGAAAAGATGCATAATATATAGAGGTATATTAGCTGTCAAGGAATTTTGAATTCGCTCTTCTTGGAGCGAAATCTCTTTTGTAGCAGCGCATTTGGGCGTCTATTCCGACCATCGGCTGGATTGTGAACGGAAACGAGATCCACGAGGGGAACAGGGCATGTGGGTCGTCATTTGACTCGTAGGGTGCGGAACGGGCCCACGTTCGGACGAGCATCCCATGGATGGTCATACGTGCTTTTCTCATACGAACAAGCAAACGAGATGATCCGTTCCCGAATGCGCCGTCCGCCAAGACAGCTACTTCGCGCACAACGAGGGCCCAGAGAAATCAAAATCCAACATCTAAGGTTCTTTCACGAGGCGAAAGCCCAGTCCGCCGTAACGACCATCGGGATGATTCCAATCCCGATTCGAACACCGAACGTCCTCCGCGTTGCTGACCCAGCCTCCGCCTCTGTTGACCCGATCGAACCCACCGTACGTGATGACCGGATTGTTCCGGCTGTGCTTCGCGTAGGCATTCTTGTCGTAAACGTCCTCGCACCATTCCCGGACATTACCGCTCATTTCAAAGATGCCGAGTCCGTTCGAGTCGTTAACACTCACGGCGTGGGTCGAGCTCTCGCTGTTCGAATCGTGCCACGCCAGGCGATCCACCTCATTTCCGCCGGAGAATTTCTCCGGTTTCCCCCCGCTCCGGCATGCATACTCCCACTCGGCTTCCGTGGGCAGCCGGTAGCTGCCGTCCGAAGACCGGGAATTCAGCCTTTCGATGAACTCCTTGACGCCGTTCCAAGAGACTTGCTCGACCGGATAGCTGTCGCCGTTCTGGAAATACGACGGGTTGCTTCCCATGAGCTTTTTCCACTCGCCTTGCGTCACTTCGTACTTCCCCAGCCACAAACCGTCCACGCACGCCTCATGCAGCGGCTTCTCATCTTCGTCGCAGTTGCTGGTCCAGCTCCCGCAACCCATTTCATAGCACCCACCCGGCACCCAACTGAATTTCATCCCCATAATGGGGTCCACCCATACGGGGCTTACCCCCACCGTCACAATCTGCTCGTTCTCAGGTCCGCCAAAGACCGCCTTGTCCACCACGACCTCGCCGGCCTCGCTGACCCGAAGAGTCACGAAGGGAATCAGTAGATTCGGCTGCTCGTGGAACTGAGCCGCCTTGTGCTGTTCCGCCACGGGCAAGTTGCCGAACAGCCGCAACGGACCCTCTCCATCAGGGGAAACAAGGTCGGACTGATTGAGGGTGATCACCACCTCGAGCCACTTGGCTCCTGGCGAATACGTCAGAAGCTCGAATTCCACTTGGGAGGGCAAGAGTTCAAACCGCCGGCTCATAAGACCACGAATCCGCTCCCGCAGGGGCGCCTTACGCGCCTCTAATTCCATGTTCAATCTATCTTCCAGTTCTTGCCTTTTGAGGCTCCGTGCTTCCACTAACGCCTGAATGATCGACTTCCTTCTTTCTTGCTCATCCTGAATGCGCTGCTTATGTTGCAGCTCCGATTCGAAAACCCGGTACCACGGTTCGGGCTGATCTGTTGACACAAGCGCGGTTCTCCCCTGGTATTCGCTTTCGAGCCTCGCCACCTGCTGCCTTCGTTTCCGTGCAAAGTCCGTATCGAGTTCGGCCATCGCTTCGTTGATCTTCCTTGTTTCCTCGGCCGACTCGAGCAACCCCGGTCCTCTAACCGAGCTCTCGATTTGGAATTCGGGCTTTTCCGCACCGCGTTCCAGGCCCGGCAGCCGCTCCCGACGCTCCTTTTCCCAACGTTCTTGTTCTTCAACATTCAGACGGGTTTGCTGTTCCTCATGCGCCTTGCTCTGAGCTTCCTTTTGGGCTGAGTCCCTCTTCAGTCCGGGCAGCTTCAGGGTGGCCACCTTGTCCTTTTCCATCAATGCCCGCTTCGCCGAATCCGGCACAAACACGAAATCTCCTGTCCCGTAAATCTCACCAAACTGAGGCTTTTGCGAGTGTCCCCTCGCGGCGGCATCTCCATACACCTGCATCTGCAGCTTCAATCCCAGTTCACGAGCGGTGACGAATTCCTGAACAGCTTCCAACGCCTCGATAAGACGGCCGGTAAAAACAGAATGACCTCCTATGCCTCCGTCCAGGACAAGCTCGTCCTTTCCCCCCGCGGTAATGATCTGTCGCACCGGCTCACGTGTAATTTCCCGCAGGTAGGCCACATGATGCATCGGCTTTAGACCGGCAAACGGGTACCCAGCAGCAAACCTCCGAAACAGGCATCTGCGATAAACAGAACGTGCTTGGCCGGAATGAGCGGTGATATATCCGACTTGATCTGCTGCATGGAAATGTTCTTGTACATCTCATCCATTTTCACGGAACCGTCGTAGGGGATCAGGTATCCCAAATCCCCCTGGAAGGTGGATCGGGTGATCCCATGGCATGCGAAGTAGACAAACACGGCATCGTTTAAACCCGTTGTGGACAAGTGTCCTTGAAGCGTTTTCAAAATATTGCCTCGGGTGGCCTGCTCGTTGTAGAGCTCGATAATTTCTTGGAAAAGGTAGAGCTTTCGCAGGGATTGCGCCACCCCCTTTGCATCCTTGACGGCGTACTTGAGCCGGTACTCATTCCCCAGATCACGATATACATCAACTCCGATAATCACACCGATCATTCGATCGTACAGAGGGATGCTTTCCACTGCGCTTCCGATGCCGGAGCCGTCCTCAAGCACCACCTCGATTCCTCTGAAGGTTTGTGAGCCGGACACTCGAATGCCCCACAGCAGGATCAACAACGCAGCGGAGACAGCGCCCAAAACCCAAGCGCCTGATCCATTTTTTATTTCGAGCCTCATCATCCCTCCCAGTTCAGGGAATTTCGCCCCGGTGATGGCTTGGTAATTAACCCACGCTACAAATCATATACCGGCCCAACTTGCCCTATCAAGGCCCCGAGGATCGGGACATAGGAAGAATT
>JACQYL010000094.1 GCA_016208165.1 Deltaproteobacteria bacterium | reverse complement strand
CGCCGCTCAAGCGGTCGGCATATGCCAAGGTGCTTTCGATCAGTCTGTGCGTTATGCCCGGGAAAGGGTCCAGTTCTGCAAGCCGATTGCGGAGCTCGTGCCAATCCAATTCATGATTGCCGATATGGCCGCCAACATGGAAGCAGCCAGACTGCTTACCTTGGAAGCGGCTCGTTTGTTCGATGAGAAAAAAATGGAGCAGGCCAATACGCTATCGGCTCTAGCCAAATTCTTCGCCTCGGACGCGGCTATGAGGGTTACTACGGATACGGTGCAGGTGCACGGAGGCTATGGCTACATGAGAGAATATCCGGTAGAGCGCATGATGCGCGACGCGAAGCTTACACAAATATACACCGGAACAAACCAGATTATGCGCCTAGTGGCGGGCCGTTCGCTATTGAAGGCTGGGTAAAAAGTGAGGAAACGACTGTCGCCGTATAAATATCGAAGGGTTCCTCCGTTTCAATGTTTTCAAAAACACCCAACCGCACCCAGGAGGATGGTACCGGACCGGAAGCTGGATTGCTGCGTTGAATCTGCACCGTGGATGGGGTTGTAAGGCTTTCCCCGAATCATCAACCACCTATTTGTCGGTTGAGCACCGTTGGCCCCATTCGGTTATATTCATGGCTTTTTTTACCTAAAAACCACCAAGGAGGTAACTATGTCGGAACTGACGAAAGAAGTGGTGAAAGAGGGGGTGGATGTGCGAGTTCCCGAGGGCGTGTTGGAGACCACGCCGAGTGCCGGACAGGTTTTCCTGGAGGTGCTTAAAGAACAGGGTGTCGAGATCTTCTTCGGGGTTTCGGGCGGACATCTGTGGGTCTGGGTGGATGCCATGATTAAAGGAGGCATCAAACACGTTACCATGCGGCACGAACAAAGTGGCGGGTATGCGGCGGAAGCTTACGCACGCACCACCGGCAGGATCGGAGTGTGCTGCGGAACCGCGGGGCCCGGGGCCACCAACTTGGCGTCGCCCATCCATCAGGCGCACTTGAGCAATTCTCCCGTACTCGCGTTGCTGGCCGGTCACGAAGCCACCAGCGACGGAGCGTACACGCTCCAGGAATGTTACGCGGAAAAGATTTTCGAGAGCTTTGTGAAAATCTCCAAACGCGTGATCGACGCTCGAACCTATAAGTACTGGTTTACCAAAGCCGTTCGAAAGGCCATGGAATTGCCCAAGGGACCCTCTGTGCTCGAGTTCGAACTCAACGCGGTGGCGGGCGTTTATCCTCCGCAACACAATTTGTACAAGGAGAACTGGCTGAAGGAGCCTATGGCCGGCTCGCACCCTGATCCTAAGTCCGTGGAACGCGTCATAGAGCTGATATTTGCCTCCGAAAAGCCTGTGATGTACGTGGGTGACGAGATCATGTGGAACAATTGCCAGGCCGAATTGCGAGAATTGGCTCGTCTGGCCCGGATTCCGGTAATGGGCCGGCGAGGCGGCAGAGGCTCCATTGCGGAAGACGATCCCCTGATTTGGCGTTCGGCCGGTACCGCACACGAGTCGGACCTCTTCGTCATTCTGGGCGCGCGCATGGACTTCTTTGACTTTTTTGGCAACCGGTTTCAGATCAAGCGAGCCATTCAAATATCCGAGACTTCCGATTACATCCACCCGTGGATACCTACGGAAATTGCCGTTCAGGCAAATGTCAAGACCGCCATCCAGGCTATGATCGACACGATCAGAAAAAACAAACCGGCTCCGCATCCGGGACGATCGGGCTGGTTGGACAAAGTTCGGGAAACGGAACAGGTCAGGTCCGCTCATATGGAAAGACGAGCTCTGCAATTCAAGGATCTCAGCCCGGTGCATCCGGCTTGGCTAAGCAAGGTCATCTGCGACACCGTGGACGAGATGTACAAGGGAGACGCCTGCTACGTCATGGACGCTTTCACCGGAAGCAATGTTCTAAGCCCTTATATCAAGGCGAAATACGCCGGCCAGATTATAGACGCCGGCCCTCAGGCTGGTGTCGGACACGGTGTCGGTCAGGCCATAGGGGCCGCTTTCGGATATGACAAAAAGAAGATGGTATTCGCCATGATGGGTGATGCGGGAATGGGCCTTGCCGGAATGGATGTGGAAACGGCGGTCCGGCATAAACTGCCCATCGTGTATCTCGTCAACAATAACGACGGCTGGATCGGCGGCTCCGATGCCCAATACGGGAAGGACCTCGGTTGGTACGGAATCCCCAAAGGCGACGTCCTTCCGCATTATTTCATCCCCAACCAGCGATACGACCGGATGTTTGAAGCCATCGGCTGCCACACCGAATGGGTCACTCAACCGGAGCAAGTCGGCTCCGCGCTGAAAAAAGCCTTTTCTGCGGCGGAACAGGGCAGGACGGCCGTCATCAATGTGGATGTAGACAGGCGTCCGGTGCAGGCTATTCTGGACAGCCCCATTTGCGCCGTTATGTGGAAGCATCTTCCTTGGAATGAAACCACCCGGTATATGAGAAAGATGCGGTCCAGGTTCGCCTCAGGAACGTTCCCCTTTGAGGAGCACGGCGTGACAACTGAAGCCTATGACCGTTGGGACCTCCAGGAAGAAGATTTCGAATTGGGTGTCGAGTAACCTCCTGTATAGATTCATCTTAGTTGTTCGCAGGTGCCGGGTCGGCTGCGCCGTTCAATGTTGACGCGTGCGTCAGGGATGCGCATCCCTTGAAGTCTGCGACGGCGCGGCGCCGGCCATGGGGGGCGCAGGTCGTTGAAGAGCATTTCGAGCGTTCGAAGGAAGGAGTGAACATGGGCGAGATCGTCATCGCCAACGCCGTGCGGACTGCAATCGGGAAGTTCGGGGGCGCGTTGAAGGTTTTGAGCGACATTGAATTGGGACCCATTCCCATCAGAGAGGTGATTTCGCGAACCGGGCTCTCGGGTGAGGACATCCAGGAGACCATTTACGCCTCGGGTTACCGTACAGGCGATCTGCCGATCAACTCCGCTCGGGTCGTCGCAGTCAAGGCCGGGATCCCTCTGGAAACGCCTCAATTCACCATCTCGAAAGCATGCGGAGGCAGCCTCAAGTCCGTCACGTTGGCGTGCCAGGTGATCTCGGCGGGAGATGCGGAGATCATTCTTGCCGGCGGCATGGAGTCCATGAGCAATGCGGCGTATCTTCTCAAAGGGGCCCGCTGGGGCTATCGCTTAGGTCATGGTCAGCTCCAGGATCAACTCATCCTCTTCGATCCCCTGAGTGGAGACACCATGGGGGAAACGGCTGAAAACGTGGCCGAGGAATTCGATATCAGCCGAGAAGATCAGGACGCGTTCGCACTCCAGAGTCAGCAGCGTGCAGAGGCCGCTATCAAAGGAGGCCGGTTTAAAGAACAGATCGTGCCGGTGCCGATCCCTCGGAAGAACGGCGATTTCGTCAATTTCGATACGGATGAGCATCCCCGATTCGGCACGACCGCCCAAGCCTTGGCCAAGCTAAAGCCCGCATTCCGAGAGGGGGGAAGCGTCACGGCGGGTAATTCGAGCGGCATGAACGACGGCGCGGCCGCCCTGGTGATCATGACGCGGGAAAGGGCCCACAGCTTGGGCATAGAGCCTCTGGCCCGCATCCGGGCCTACTATTCGGTCGGTGTCGAACCATCCCTCATGGGCATCGGACCCATTCCGGCAACGAGAGGCGCCTTGGACAAGGCGGGTATGACCGTGGGGGACATCGATCTCATAGAATTGAACGAAGCCTTCGCGTCGCAGTCTTTGGCTTGTATCCGCGAACTAGGCTTGGATCAGAACAAGGTCAATGTGAACGGCGGAGCCATTGCCTTGGGTCACCCCGTGTCCGCCAGCGGGGGCGTGATCCTTATCAAATTGCTTTACGAAATGAAGGCCCGGGACTTGACTACCGGGCTGGCCACCATGTGTGTCGGCGGCGGGCAGGGCATCGCCCTTATCGTCGAACGAAAATAGATTCCGAGTCGAAGGGGCGGAGCAGTTTTCGAAACTGCATCCGCCCACTTAAAACTCCATTGGAAACGCCTAAGTTCCTAAAATGCCAGGAGACAGTGATGGATTTTACCTTGTCCGAAGAAATGCAGATGCTGAGGGAGACGGCGAGAAGTTTTACCGAGAATGAAATCGTGCCGTACGCGGATCACTGGGATGAAGAGCACTTCTTCCCGCGTGATGTGCTTAGGAAGATGGGAGATCTCGGCTTTTTCGGTTGCGTGATTCCTGCACAATATGGCGGCAACGAGATGGGTTTCCTGGCCCAGACGATTCTGACTGAGGAGATCGCTCGTGGAAGCAGTTCAATCCGCGTAGCCGTCAACATGCAGACGTTGGGCTCCGCCCTCACCCTCCTACGGTACGGCAGCGAAGAGCTTAAACAGAAGTATATTCCCGGCCTGGTAACGGCGGAGCAAATCGGCTGTTTTGGCATTACGGAACCCAACGCGGGTTCGGACACTTTGGCCATGAAAACCAGTGCGCAGGATCGTGGTGATTTTTACCTAATGAACGGGTCGAAAACCTGGATCAGTAATGCGCAAGTCGCCGATTTGTGCATCGTTTACGCCTACACGGCCAAGTCCAAGGGCGGCAAAGGGCTAAGCGCTTTTGTAGTTGACATCGAGTCTCCCGGCGTGACCACGCGCGAACTGGACAAGCTCGGCACGCGCTCGTCTCCCACGGGTGAGATCTACTTCGAGGACGTGCGGGTGCCCAAGGCAAACCTTGTGGGATCCGAGGGGGAAGGTGTCAAAATCATGTTCTCCAGCCTCAATCAGACCCGGTTGTCATGTGCGGCAGGCGGTGTGGGCGTAGCCCGGGCCGCTTTCGAGGCCGCTGTGAGCTATTGCAACGAACGGGAGCAGTTCGGCCGGCAGGTGGGGCAGTTTCAGATGAACCAGGATATGATCGCACAGATGGCCGTGGACATCGAAGCGGCCCGCCTCCTTACCTATAAAGCTGCTGTGCAGAAAGATCAGGGCATGTTGGGCAACACGCTGGAAACCTCCATGGCCAAGTATCATGCCGGAGAAACCGCGGCAAAATGCGCTCACTATGCCATGAAAATCCTGGGGGCGTATGGGTATTCGACGGAATACCCGGTGGCCCGGTATTTCCGGGACGCCGTTTTGTATGAGATCGTGGAAGGCACCGCAAATATTCAAAAGATGGTCATCGCCATGGATCAACTCGGTTACCGAAAGGCCAATCGATAGCAACCAGGGGCATGAAAACGGGTTAAGACGCCGGTCCTTGAATCTCGTAAAGGCGATTCCTATGCAGTTCCAATTGCATCTCTCGGGGTCGACGTACCCGGGAACTTTTCGAGGTTGTTGAAGAGCTGGGCGGCATGGTGGTTTGGGATGATCTCTGCATCGACGCTCGCTATTCTGTCACTCAGGTAAACGAAAAGGGCGATCCCATGAACGCTCCGGCCGACCGGTACCTGATCAAGCCTGCCTGTCCGTGTATGCATCAGGGAAACAAATTGGACGAACGATACGGTTTCATTACTAGACGGATAGAGCAAAACAGGGGGCAGGGAGTGGTGTTCGGCCTCCAACGCTTTTGCGACACTCATTTGGGCGCAACTGAGAACCAAGCTCGAGACTTTTTTGAGATCGTCGAGGGAGCTTAAGCATGAGCAATCCTGATTCCGGCAAAACCACCTCGAAGTCCATAAAATCACTGAAAACTTCCAACGAAGTGTTCACCAACGTTCTCGAGTACTACAAGCGCGGACACGAAGCTAAGGCCACCGGTAGAACAAAAATCGTATATCACACGGGCTGGGATCCCGTCGAAATCGACTATGCTATGGGTGTGATTCCCATGTTTCCGGAGAACTTCTCCGCTGCATGCGGGGCGACCCAGTTATCCGTACCGCTGATCGAGATGGCGGAGAGTCTCAACGCGCCCGAGGATTTGTGCTCTTATTTCAAGAATCACTATGGGTACATGAAGGGTGAGTTTCCTGAAGAAGTGCTCAAAGCACTCGCCCGTATTCGCATTCCGGATCCCGATATGGTTGTTTCGGCCAAGAACGTTTGCAGGCTCCACCCTCTCTGGATGAAAATCGTCGCCGAGCACTACGACGTTCCTTATTTCTCCATAGACGCTCCGGTTTTGCCCCCAAGATATGACAAGAACCCCTTTGTGTATAAAGAGCAATGGGGAGCCCATGTAAAACACCAGCCAGGCCTGGAAGCCATAGAATACGGCGTGGCTCAATTGAAGGAATACATTGCTTTCCTTGAAGAGCACACCGGACGAAAAATGGATTACGATCGCTTGAGGGAATGCGTGGAATATTCAGCGCAGATGGGAGAATACTATAATGAAATTTTCAATCTGCGAAAAGCCGTTCCATGTCCCGCAGGTGGCGAGGACCTCAATACGCTCGTTTTTTTTGCCGCAACCATGGCCGGAACCAAGGAAGCGGCCGACTTTTACAGGCGGACGCTCGCCGAGGTCAAAGAGCGCGTGGATCAGGGAAAAGGCGTGCTCGAGAACGAACGCTTTCGGATTATTTTCGACGGGATTCCTCCTTGGTTTAACATGGGGCTTTTCAACTATCTCCACAAGTTCGGCGCATTATCCGTTGAAGAGCTTTATCCCCGCATATGGTGCGGACAGTTGGATCCAAATAAACCGTTGGAATCCATAGCCATCAAATACCTCCTCAGTATGGGACACACAGCCAGCTTTACACAGTTCCTCGAGTACAATCGTGATCGAGCTCGGAATTACAAAGCGGACGGCGCCATTCTCTGGAATCTGGCCACCTGCCGCTTTGTGGCGGCCATTCTGAATCCGAGAGATAAGACTACTTTGGAAAAAGAACTCGGTGTCCCGGTCTTAGTGCTGGATGCAGACCAAGTGGATCCCCGGCGCTTTGCCCATGCGCAAATCATAAGTCGTATCGACGCGTTCATGGAAATGCTCGAACAGAGAAAATATGGTTAACCCCGGACTATGGGATAAAAGGAAGCCGCTTCAATTGGAGAAACCTGACTGTCCGATCCCCGGGTCATCGAGGCCGTGGCAGCGTCGTTGAGTTCGTCAGATCCGCGGGGGAACGAGGACACATTCGTAGAAAAAGAGATGCTCGTCTTCTTACAGGCATAGTACCTATATCGGAACAATAAGTAGCGGACTTCAGGGAGATATGATTCATGCACCAATATTTTCAAAATATGGCGCCCATAGGCAAGCCCCTCAAAGAAAAAGAAATCCAAAAGATGGAGGCGAACGCAGCCAAAATCAAGGAGGTCGAGGCCCAAGTAAATGAAGCCGTTGCCAAGGTTTACAATGCGGGCATACCTGCTGAAAAGATCCGGCAGCGAGGTGAGCGAACGGCCTTCGAGCGCCTCGAACAGCTGGTGGATCCGGGCACCTGGCTTCCGATGAATTCCCTCTATGATCCCGAACTCAACCAGGAAGGCAGTACCGGAGTGATCAACGGCCTGGCGCGGATCTCGGGACGCTATGCTTCCATTATTGCTTCCGACAACAAGGTGCTGGCGGGGGCCTGGGTTCCGGGCCAGATGGAAAATATTTTTCGCGCTCAGGATATGGCTGAACAATTACGCATCCCGCTGGTTTGGGTTTTGAACTGTTCGGGCGTCAAGCTGACGGAGCAGGAGGAGGTTTACGCCGGAAGGCGATCCGGAGGCCGTACCTTTTTCCGCCATGCTGAACTGATTCAGAAGGGGATTCCGGTCATTTGCGGTATTTTCGGAACCAATCCGGCCGGCGGCGGATACCACGGGATCAGTCCGGCCATCATCTTCGCTCATGAAAAGGCCAATATGGCCGTGGGCGGCGGCGGAATCGTGAGCGGCATGAGTCCGAAAGGATCTTTTGACCTCGAAGGCGCGGAACAGATCATCGAGGCCACGCGCGCCTTCAAAGAGGAGCCTCCGGGAGGCGTAAAGATTCATCACGATCAAACGGGGTTCTTCAGAAAGAAATTCGACACGGAAGAAGGGGTCCTGAACGCCGTCAAACAATGCATGGAGGGAATGCCGCAGTATGGAGCCGAATACTTTCGCGTCGACGAACCGCGTCCTCCAAAATATACACCCGGCGAACTTGACTATGTGGTGGCGTTCAACCAGAAGATGACCTACTCCATCGAGCAAGTTCTGGCGCGTTTCCTGGACAATAGCGAACACATGGAGTATCGGTCCGATTTTGGTCCCGAAGTATACTGCGGGTTGGCAAAAATAGACGGCTTTCCGGTGGGCGTTATTGCCAACCGGCAGGGGTTCCTCCCCAAAGGCTATCCCGAGTATGCTCCTTATCCGGGTGTGGGCGGCAAGCTGTATCGCCAGGGACTGATCAAGATGAACGAATTGGTCACCCTGTGCGGCAGGGACCGGATTCCCGTGATCTGGCTCCAGGACACCTCGGGCATCGATGTGGGGGATATTGCCGAGAAAGCCGAGCTCTTGGGGTTAGGCCAGTCCCTTATCTATTCCATAGAACATTCGCAGGTTCCCATGATGTGCGTCGTTCTTCGAAAAGGCACGGCGGCGGCTCACTACATCATGGGAGGACCTCAGGCGACCCGTAACAACGCGTTTACATTAGGGGTGCCCACCACGGAAATCTATGTAATGCATGGTGAAACCGCATCGGTGGCCGCGTTTGCACGCCGGCTCGTCAAGGAGAAGGACGCTGGAAGAAACTTGGAACCGGTCATAGACAAAATGAACGCATTGGCTCGACAATATTACGATCAGTCTCGTCCTGTGTATTGCGCTCGGCGTGGATTTGTGGACGAGATCGTTCCCCTCGCCAACATGAGGGATTACGCGGTGGGATTTGTTCGAAGCGTGTATCAGAATCCGGGCGGTTCGTGTCCGCACCACCAGATGCTTCTTCCAAGATCGATACGCGGTTGAGGTGTGAACGGCTGTGGAGCCTTCGGGAGTTGAGGAGGGATCGTTTACCAACTCGTTGAAAAAGCCCGGCTGTTACAGGCCGGACGGCGCCTCGTTTTTTCGCCGAATGTACGGGAAAAATGGATCTATCTATATAGATTGCGGAGTCGAACATGAAGGAACTCAATCCCGAATGGACAGCCGCGATCCGGGGACACGTCAATGCCTGTCCTCATTTCTCTCTTCAATCCATGGTGATCGAAGAACTCTCGCTTGGGATGGCCCGAGTGGAGATCGACGTACGGCAGAAACACCTGCAACCATTCGGAATGGTTCATGGAGGAGTCTTTTCAACCCTTATCGACTCCGCCGGTTTCTGGGCGTACTACACCGAAGTCATATCCGGCGCGGGGATGACCACCGTGGAGATGAAGCTTAACTATCTCGCGCCGGCCCTAAATGGACGCCTCATCGGAACGGGCCGAACCATCAAAGTAGGCCGCACATTGGGGCTCGCGGACGCTCGAATCGAGGATCAAAGAGGCCGATTGCTCGCCTACGGAACGGTAACACTCATGGTCCTGCCCGATATCAAACTCTACGATCAGGAGGAGTTTCCAGTCAAATTCGTGTCCGAATAGATGGATGAGGCCCTCGATGGCTTATTTGCAGAGAGGTTTTCTGAGAATCGTTCTATTCCCGGAACACGATTCGTTCCCCAAAAGAAGGACATACGAGGAGGAATCTGCTGCCAAATCGCCGACTTTTATCTCCATATCCAGGTAATGCCCGAAGGCGCCTCATACCGCCCGGCGAAAGACAGGATGAGCATATTGGATGGCGTCAGGGTGGGCTGTAGAGCAAACTTCGGGGGGGCAGCCCTCGCAATTCCTGCAGATCGGCCCCGGCTTCCACCACGGAGGACGTGAAGCAGGATACGTTGGCGGTGGATGTCGAGAGAGGTTGGCCGAACTGCAGGAAGTCTTCCTGGAAAAAACCGCTTGTTACCTGTCTTTCCAAGCTGGTGGGCGCTTGCCTAAGAAGGACTCCAACCCTTCGTTGGCGTCGTGTGTCTTCATGAGTTTTTCCATGTACAACTTTTCTATGCGATCGAGCCCCGCACCCGGATCATCCTGAAGGCCGCACAGCGCGCTTTCCCGAGTGAGCTTCATCACAACGGCGCTGTTTCCCACAAACCTTCCGATATAGGACTGCACTTCGGTGTCGAAATCATCAGCCGGCGCAACGTGGTTGATCATGCCCGCGCATTGAGCTTCTTCAGCGGACCAGGTATCACCGCTCAGAATGAATTCCATCGCCTTTTTCCTCCCGATAATACGCGGCAAAATCAGCGCCGCGATGGGTGGGAACACGCCGACTTTGATCTCAGGCTGGCCGATTTTGGCCCGCTCTGAAGCAATGACCATATCGCAGTAGACCGCCAGTTCGCATCCGCCGCCCAGGGCGGATCCCTGCACGGCGGCTATGCTCGGAGCGCCGAGTGCATCCATGCGTCGGAATATGCCATGAAACGCGTCGATCATTTTGGGCATCAGGTCTCCCACGTGCTCGCCCACATCTACCCCTGCTGAAAAAGCTTTCCCTTCGGCACGGAACACCAGCAGCGTGGGAGGTTCGCCCATTAGCCTGTCCAGTTCCCGGTTGATTTCGTTCATCATCTCGATGTTCAGAACGTTTAGGGGGGGGCGATTGAGGATAATCGTGGCTACGCCGTGATTTGAAGCGGTCAAAATATGCTGGTAACTCATATCGATCTCCTAGGACGGGATGGTCTGGACGCCACGGCCGGCATGATGAGGCTCCGGCCGGCCGCGGCATGTTCATTTGTGGAATCCGGACGGGGTTGAAAGCACTATTTTTGCGGCTTTCCCAAAGCCTCCTCGAAGAAGTCATCGTCAAATAGATCCCCATTCGCGATCTTCTGACGAAGCCTGACGAAATCGATGGTGTCCTGACCCGTGATCTTTTTGGTGTTGAACGCGTTGAAGCCAAGGAAGGCTTCTCCCATCATGTTGGCGGCCAACCAGTGGCGGTTGGGCAATTTCATCTGGTCCCAAAAGAACTTCTTCTTGGCCCTGATGCTGTCTATGGACTTGATCAGGCATCCGGGAAACAGGTTGGTGAATGACCAAATGATGTTGCTCACTTCCTTATCCAGCAGGGAGAAATCGATTTCGCACGTTTTGATGAACTCCTTCGCCTCTTTCAGCTCGTCATCACGCACTTTGAACTCCCCGTAGACGATGTCTCCGTCTTCGACAAACGTATCGGTAATCACCTGTGGGTTTCGGTATAGCTGACCATCCTTCCGGAGGATGGGCGTTACCTTGGAAATCAGCCCCTTGAACTTCATTTTGTAGGCGGACCAAAGCTCGCACGAAATGCAATTCCACATGGCGTCTTCTATGGATAGCATCCATGGCAGAAAATCCGACGATCCTCCATCGGGAGCGGACCCATGGCGCGGACCGGCCTGGCCGAAAATGGCTAGGTCGGACGCAACGGTCAGGTCGCAGGCCATGCCGATTTCCTGACCGCCGGCGACCCTCATGCCGTTGACCCTGCAGATGGTGGGTTTCTTGCAATTCAGGATGGCGTCCACCATGCCATTGAACAGGTCCATGTATTCACCGTATTCGTTGGGGCGCTTGCTGTAGTACTCGGCATACTCCTTGGTGTTTCCGCCGGTGAATTTGCCGGCATGCTGATCTTCGAAAACCTGGGCGATTTGGCTCATGGGACGGGTTTCCAGAAAGGGCTCGATTTGCACCTTGCCCGCTTGCACCAGTTCCAACACCTTGGGATAGTATTCGGGCAAGCAAGCCCAGGTGCCTATGATTTCCGCGTCAAAGGCCATGAGGCGACTGAACATAAATTCGCTCGAATGCAGACCGAAGCCGATGATCACCAGTTTGCTCACAAAGGTCAGGAGGGTAAGGCCCATTTGCTGACCGATCTGCGTGCCGCTGCATTCGAATATTCTCAATCCGAATCCGGCCTGAACGCCGTTTACTTTGCAGAGTTCCTTAAATTCGTTGCGAATGGCTTGGAGATCCTTGTCCGCCGTATTGATGACGAAGTCCGCACCATATTTGAGGCTTCTTGCCAGTTTTTCCTCGTCCCGCTCCAGCCCGATGACGGTCCCGGCTCCCAGAGCCTTGGCAATCTGCACCATGTATACCCCGATGCCGCCTCCCGCTCCGATGACAACCGCCACGTCGCCATCGGTGACGCCGGCGCGCATCGCGGCCTGATACGGGGTCGTGGCCGCATCGGCGATGACAGCATAGTGAGACAGGGGCGTTCCCTGGGTGTCTTCGATTACACAAAGGCCCTCGGCAGGTACGGGCACATGGGATGAGAAACCGCCATAGATGTCATGGGAATTGCCTGGCATCCTCTGTTTCAGGCAGCGATTGCCGCGGTGCTTCTTACAGATTTCACATTGGCCGCAAGGCATGACCGCAGGTATGAGAACCTGCTTTCCGATGAGGTCGAAGTTTCCCGCAACCACCGTGCCGCTTATCTCGTGTCCCAGAGTCAGGGGGGGATTGTTAACCGTGGGCACCCCGTCGTAAAAGTATCCTAGGTCCGTATGGCACACACCACAACCTGCGACTTCAACCAGGACCTCGTCCTCCCCAAGCTCCGGGACGGGAATCTGTGTTAATTCCATAATACCGGGAATCTTCTCCCCGGTTTTCTTATCCTTTCCCCACGGCCGGACCATTTGCCAGGTATGGATCGTATCTGGTGAGCCTGACATCCGTTGCCTCCTCTCTAACGTAGATTCTATCCGTCCGAAATATTAGGTTATTGAAGCGAATTAACGACTGTAAACGAAAACCGGGTTGTACCTGACACGGGTTGGTTTCTGCATTCTCGGCTTTTTCGAAAATGCATGCGACGTTGCTTTCCATACACCTTCAACCCAGTGAACATACCCCCATCGATCGAATCAGATCATTCCGTATCCGCCATCTACGCAAACCAATTGGCCTGTGATGTAATTGGCGTCATCTGAAGCCAGGAATACAAAAGCGGGGGTAATATCATCGGGTTCCGCGAAACGCTTGAGCAGTATCCGATTCATGTAGACGTTCCTGAGCTTTTCATCACTGCGGATCTTTTCGGTCATATCCGTGGCCACGATCCCCAGGGAAATGGTGTTTGCGCACACGTTGAATCGCGCCATTTCACGCGCCACACTCTTGGTGAATGCGATGATGCCCCCTTTGGCGGCGCTGTAGTTCACCTGGCCCACGGTTCCCATGATTCCAGCCACGGAGGTCACGTTGATGATTTTGCCCGCGTTCTGTTCCTTCATAAACAAAGCCGCCGCCTGCGTGCAGAAAAACGCCCCTTTCAGATGCACGTCAATCACCCGATCCCATTCATCCTCATCCATTTTGATCAACAGGTTTGGGCGGGTTATGCCGGCATTGTTCACAAGAATGTCGACGCTTCCAAATCGTTCTTTGGCGGCTGAGATCAGGCTGTTGGCTTCTTCTCTGACGGAAACGTCCGCTTTATGCAATATCGCCTCACTCCCGAGGGCTTCGATTTCTTGAACCGTAGCCTTGGCGGCGTCCTGGTTGCTGGAAAAGTTGACCACAATCCGGGCCCCTTCACGCGCATAGGCAATGGCCACAGCGCGGCCGACGCCGCGACCGGCGCCGGTGACCACGGCGGTTTTGCCTTGAAGCATCATAGATGCCATCCTTCAACACCTCTGAAGGTTACGTTACAGCCATACAGATCTTGAAAACGGCGAGCATTATCGAAAAAAAACTAAAACATTCCATTTGATAACATGCCGTTCCAGAGAGTAGAAAGTCTCGTCAAATGAGGGACGAGACTTCCGTTTAATCGTATCGAGTCGGATCAGAAGACGAACTGGAATTGTACACCGGCCAGGATGTCAGTACCGAGATCTTTGCCGCTTTCCTGGACATTGACATCGTCGCCATGGTTATAGTAGCCGACTTCCGGACTGAGGGTAAAACTACCGGAAATCGAGTAGGGGATACGCACGGCGATGCCGTAACGGGTATTGGAATCCTCGCCTTCCCAAACGTCGTTCTCTACGTGCTGCACGCCGGCGATCAGGTGAACCGCAATGGTATTGCCGCCAAAAGAAGCATCGAAATACCCCCCCCAGCAGAGCGTGTCTTCGACTTCGCCATCCGGTGTGACCTGCACGGCGCCGGTAGCGTTCTGTCCACCGTAGCTCAGGTTATAGTATTGAGAGTACAAGGTGCCCACATTGTAGCCCCAGTGACCGGATAGATCGATCCCGAACGATCCCGCCTTTATGGAAACGGGCACCTCGACGACCCATGCATAGGCGGAGCTGTCTTTGTTGGTGGTGTCTTTCCCCTCGGCCTGCTGGAAGGTGAGGTTGGGCAGAATGGAAAAGGTAGGGGTCGTCACACCAGCAACGAGATGCACGCGCGGGATGTAGTTGTATTCTTCACCGTTGCCGTCGAAGATGCCGAAACGGTCGTTGGTGGAAAGACCGGCCGCCAGATAGAAGCCGCCACTCTGAAAGATCAGGTTCGCCTGGGCGGCACGATCGTAGATGTTACCCCAGCCGCACAGAATGACGTGTAGCGCACGACCCAGACCAAACAGCTGAGTGGGGTTGTAACGTGCGGCTCCCAGGGTTTCCGTGTGACCGGCCTCCATGCGGAAGTTACCGAAATCGTACCAACCGTATAGTTTACGGAAGTTGGCGTTTGCAAAACCGATGCTGGTTTCTGTATCACTGCCTACACCCAGTTCGAAGTAGCCGCCGCAATCCTCTGTGGTGCACTTGGAGTACAAGCGGGAATGATGCGGCATATCGATGAACACATCGCCTACTCCGCCGTCAACTGTCGGGTTTTCGGTCTTCATACGTTCGGTGTCCCGATAGTAATAACCCAGGTCCGTATAGGCCATCATGCCAACGACAAAATCAGCCTTCGCAGGGATAACAATGCATAGCACAACACTAAGAGAGACAGCGACGGCAAGCAGTTTTTTCATCACTTCCTCCTTCTCCTCCTGAAGAATACTTAATGGAATCGGATCAAAGAACTCTCGACTACCTGTTTCAACCCATTTCTTTTCGTCTCACCTCCTTTTCGACTTATTGTGGGCATCCCATGAAACGTCGCCAAAGGCGATTCAGGATGCGAACGGCTCGGCAAGTCCCTCACCGCGTGAAGCATGTATATTCTGTTTGCTGATCAAAGGGAAGAATGATAGAATAATTAGTTATTAACTAATATATTTAGTTATAATTGAGCGATGGAGAAGGCAATGATTTCCTCTCACCTCCACGTAGTGGAGTAGAGGGGGATTCATTTGAGTCTTGCAGTAGGTGGCATCGAGTAGGAAAACGGAGCCTTGGGGTGCGTCCGGGTGAGGGAAAAGCTTGTGACCTTACGTGGATCTTCAAGCCGTTAGAGAGGGAGACAAAAAAAGAGGACCGGCTTCTGGTCAGAGCACTTCTGTGGTGTGCGGTTTTTCTGTAAAATCGGCAAAATCCAGCGAAATCGTGTTAAACCTGAGAATGCCGGATTCTCATAATAACAAATTCTTACAACAAAATGAGGAAGTTCGAAAGCTCAGGGTTCTTTTTTCGTGATCATCAGGTCTGCGGTTCGAATCCGCACGGTGGCTTCTGACCAAAGGTTCGAACCCGGAGCTCGCTCTCACGGACTATTCTGAACCTCACAGCCGGGATTATTGCCGTGTCTTGGTTCCTGGTCCAAGCCCAATTATTCACAACGAAACCACCCAACAGAAACATGATCACCAAGAAGGCCTTTGCAGAGCTGCCATGGTGAGCGCAAGCCTAGCGATGGATGCAGTTTTGGATTTACTGTCGGGGCTCTCCTGTGTGAGAATCTGAGTGAGAATTAGGGGTTAATTTGGAAAATTTGTCAAAATCTGCGAGATCTGGAATCAATGATTTCAACAACTTAAGTAAATTGAGGAAGTTGAGAAGCTAAGTGTCGCTGACTACGAATCCGTTGCCTCGAAATTATGCCGGTAGAACGCGGGATTCCAGGTGCGTTGGAATTGGAAATCTCTCCATCAGTGCGTCTCTCCTTGCACCTCGATCGGCTTGCATGAAAAGTCGAGGAAACTCGGCGGTCCAGGCGCCCGGCATGGTACGCAGCGCCACTCGCGAGATTCTGCTCAGGGTTTGGCGAGTTCGATCCGAATCCTCGATTCCCCCAGTAGATGGGTGAGGGAGACTTCCGTAAATACAATGTCGACTCCGCAAACGGCCATGGCATCCGTAATATGGGCGAGCAAGGCCGCTCCTTGGAGTTCGTACACCCAGGTGGTCGCCGTGCTCGACGTCATTGGAACGTCGGCCAGACTCACTCGGAGGTCCTCCTGGGAAGGATCCAGGGAATCCAAAGCTCGCAAGGTAACCGTAATTAGGGAACCTCCGCCGCCGGCAACCTGCCCTTCGATCCGATGCTCCCCGCGTAGCGCGGTCGCGGGCTTGCTCCCCGAGAACTCCGATCCGTTCCAAGCACTTGAGTAAGGTTCGCCGCTCTTGTCGATCACCAGGCAGGGAGCCTCTCCGGATCGGGTGAACCCGATTTCATACTCCACGGTCGAGACCTGTCCGGCGATGGAGACCGAAGCCTTTACGGTCTTGTCTTCCATGTAACCGTTCATGATCAGAACGGTCAGGGTCGGCGCGTCCCGGCTTACCGTGACCTCGACGGGTTTGGAGATGTCCGTGAGATAGATTTCACCTTCGGAAGAAAGCATGACCCCCTGATCGTTTTCCCGGAAAACCACGATACGGACGGCTTCGGCTCCCAGGTCCCCTCCCTGGAGGGAGAGGGACCTGGGCAACTTGCTTTCCGTTTCGGTCCTGTAGCCGTCCGGAACCACGACCTGGACGGCATAGGCGGAGAGGGGCTCCACCGCCTCGAACTCCACGCGTTCGGTCTCCTGGTTCAGGGTCTTGAACCCCACATTTGCCGTGAACAAGCTCGTGGCCAACTTGTTGGGGACGAAATTCTCGGTATCCCGGAAAAGCGCTTCCGCGGGATGCTTGTACGCCCGATCCACCACATAATTGAAGTACGCTTCGGAAAGGCTCTTCGACGTCCAGAAGGCAACCCAGGTGTTCAGCGCCGTGCGGTAAAGCTTCCGGTACTCCGCCATGGAAAGTCCGAACTTGTTGAGCGTGGCGGTGTAAAGGTCCTGGAACAGGGAGCCCAGGTAGGACCAATCGTTGTGATTGTACATCCGGGTCACATACACGAAGAAGTCCTGTTTGGAGTAGTAGTCCTTGTTCTCGTTGCGTTTGGTGTAGTCGTCCACGGCCCGATTCAGGATCGCGAATTCGTCGCCGCCTCCCACGATATTCCGCACCACCGCAGCGGGACCGGAAATGGAGCCGTTGTTGTCCTGATACGATTGGGCGAAGGGGCCGGCCGTGCCCTCATAGTAGGGTTTGAGGGAATGTGTGGTGTTGTCCCAGCCAACCCGGATGTCGTACCCGGCCTGAACCGCGTGAAGCAGTTCGTGGACGACCACGTGCCCCAGAGTGATTCCTTTGGCCGCCAGGCTGGTCTTGATGGCGTCGTAGTCCAAATACAATTGGCCCAGGGCCAGCATTTCCTGTTCGGTTTTACTCACCAGGCTGTAATTGGCGTCTTCCTCCGTGCCCGGCTGTTTGAACTGGAGATTCCCGGCCACATGATGTATCAGGCGGGCATGGGGGTTCGTACCCGTCGAGACCCATAATTTGGGGGCCCGGAACAGGGCGTTGGAAAGCGCCTGGCTTGCCGATTTGGCCGCCGACTGGATTTCCCGGACGTTGACCTCGGTCAGCGTGTTGGACGGGTCCACCACATGCCAGGAGAAAGTCTTCCAGTCGAATTCCGTCTGCCAGGCCGCCGGGGAAAGGCTCCCCGTGTCCAAGTAGAGTACCTGGTTCGGCTGAGTCACCACTCCGAACACCCAGCCGTTGTACAATGCCGCCACCTCCGCCGAATAGGTCTTAGCGGTCGAGTCGTACTCCCCGTACACGGGCAGAACTAGCCCCGTGGTCAACTTAGTCTTCATGGTCAGATGAGCGGGTTCGGCGACATCCCCGGTCACCGGAAGGGATATCTTGAAAAACCCGTTTCCGGATAAAGGTTCCTCTCCGCCTCCGACGGAAACGCGAACAGCCCCGGACACGGACGTCTCCCCGGATTCCACGACTTCCGATGCATCGGCGGACGAAAGGGTCACTGTCTTATTGGGGATCACTTCGTCGGCCAACCCGATGGAGCTGCCCCCCGGACCCAACACCACCTTGGGGTTCGGACTCGGTCCCAAGCCCGTGAGGTTGCAGGAAGCCGTGGGAGACCCTCCCGAGGCGTCATGGGGAGCTATGAAACAACGGACCATGGGCGTGGTTTGCCCTCCAGCCAAGGACAGGGTCAGATGCGCCCCCGTGCCCGCCAGGTCCGCCACGTCCACACCGTCGGAAAAGTTCGGGTCCAGAAACACGTGGAGGGCGGACAGGTCCGAAGTGGCGATGACGATCCCCGCCCCGGTATCGTAAGACTGAACATAATAATTCATGACGCCGGCCTGGCAGTCGGGGGATTTCCAGATGCCGTCATGGGTTGTAACCGGCGGCGTACTGAAAAATTTGGAAATGGCGTAGGTCCGGGGTGCGGACCCCGAAGGGGTCAAAACGGCGGAAGCCTGTTCGGAAGAAGAAAAATTCAGGGTCAGATGATGTCCGCCGCCCGCCATATCGTTTATGTCCATGCCGTTGGAAAAGCTCGGGGACAGAAACACATAGAGAGTCTTAAGGTCCGCCGTGGCAATGACCAGAGCCGAACCCGCGGCGTAGGTCTGGATATAGAAGTTCATGGTCTGGCCGGCGTTTTTCCAGATACCGTCATAGTCGCCCGTGGTCGGAGAAGGCCCGCTTCCCGGAGTGTCCGCGCACACGTTGTCGAAACGCGCCTGGGCGCCCGTTCCTTCGGCCATAAGCCAGATGGTATCCACTACCCAGGGGGCGAAGGTAAAACTCCCGGAGAAAACCGCGGCGGTATCCTGTCTGTTCAAACGCAAAACCGCTTGGTTGTCGGAGAGGGAAAAGCCTATGGAAGTAATGGGCTGGGAAGCGGACACGGAGTTGGAGTCAAACCACTCCCCCTGCGTCACGTCCCAAGCCATGAGAGCGGCCTGCCCTTCTCCGGGATAAACCATGGCCGCGATGCCGTCCGCGGTTCGGCCTCCCACGTCCAGGAACGCATCCCCCGAGGTATAGGTATAAATCCCGAACCCTGCGTCGGAGCCGCCGGCGAGAACTTCAAGGTCCACGTCGATCTGGTACAGGTCGGCGGCGTGAAACGCGGTCCGAGCGACCGCGATCCTGTCCGTCTCGATTTGGGATACGGCTAGCGTTTGGCTTTGTTCAACCCAGGTCGCGTCGAAATAGGACCAGGAATGTACGGAAAGCCCCGAGAAGTCTTCGAAAAAGAACGCACAATCCTCGGAACGAACCGCAGATGTAAAGAGAACCGCAATCCATAGCCAACACACCGCAAGAACCAAGACCGATCTCTTCCCCATTCCGTCTCCTTAGACTTCATGATTCCTTGCGTGGAATTGTGCGCGCCGAGCTTCGGAATCGTCACCGAAGCCCTTTTCCGTCTTTTGAACAAGCAGGGAATAAGGACTGAATCATACCCTCGCCGCTTCAGAAACTTTTCGAATACATTCAGAAGCATAGCTGCATAAAAACGAACGTTCTCCACGGTTGGGACAAAGTACAGCAGTCCCATCCTACGGTCAACGGAACTTTTACGCCTGTCATGGTCCGTTATAAGAGACCGATCCCCGCCCGCCACGCGGCGGCTAAACCGTCTCGTCGGTTTGTTTTCTTAATATAAAGGTCGGCGATCGAGTGGACTCGAAGAAAGGACTGCCGGAGATTTCAAGTTGCGTCCTGCCCCACCATCGCCGGCCGAACCATAACTGAAAGAAGCGACGCCGTGAATGTACTTTTTCATACACGCATCTTAGGAATGCTCCTTTGGTCTCCCTGCGGGATTCTGGAATGTTCCGGATGTGAAGGAGAGGAATTACCGTGAGATCTCTACGAATGATCATGGGAGGGTTGGCGTTGATGATGATCGGCATGCTGGCGATGCCCGCCGGCATTCCGGCGCAATACACGGAGGAGGAGACCGATTCCGCCCCGGGATTCACGGAAGCGGAGCTGGCTCAGATGCTTGCGCCCATAGCGCTGTATCCCGATTCGCTGATCGCCGAGATACTGATGGCCTCGACGTATCCTCTCGAGGTGGTCGAAGCCGAACGCTGGCTGCGCCAAAATCAGGGACTGACAGGCGAAGCGCTGGATAGAGCCTTGCAAGACATGGACTGGGATCCGAGTGTAAAATCGCTCGGCCATTTTCCGGATGTGTTCTTCGCCATGAGCGACAAACTCGATCAGACAACGACGCTCGGGGACGCCTATCTGGCTCAACAGGATGACGTGATGGCGACCATCCAGACGTTGCGAAGAAAAGCGGAGGAACAAGGAAACCTTAACACTACCCAGCAACAGAAGGTGATCGTTGAAAGAGAATACATCCGTATCGAACCGACTGAGCCCGATGTGATCTACGTTCCGGTGTACAACCCGTTGTACGTATATGGTTCGTGGAGATATCCCTCGTATCGGCCCTGGTACTGGTATCACCCCCCCGGTGTGATTGTCACGGGGGGGCATATCGTGTTCGGCCGCGGTTTTTCCATTGGCATCGGAATCTTCTCGTGGAGCTGGTTCGATTGGCCCGCCCGTCATATTTACGTCGACTATGACCGGTGGCCGTATCATCGCCCGCGCCACGTGGTTTATCCCTCCGGCGGGCATTACTGGCGGCATCACCCGGACCACAGACGAGGAGTTGCTTACAGGGACAGGAGGACGAGCGAGCATTTCGGACAGCGAAGGTCGGAAAGATCCTTCGATGACCGGGAAAAACGAGGGTATCCCGAGAGAACCCCTGGGTATCGAGAACAGGAACGCAACCAGAGGGACGAGAGGCGGCAGGGAATGGAACGCGAACCCGTCCGCAGGGAGCATTCCGAGAGAAACTACAATATGAGACCGAACGAACCGTCGCAGAGAACCTACAGAGAGCAGAACAGGCAGTTTGAGCCGCGGGAAAGGGTGGAACGGGAAAGAGCACCCGGCGCTGCGCGAGAGGAAACCTCCTTCGGAGGAATCGGCCACGGGAACTATGAACGCAGGGCCGGCGAACGCGGAGCTGAAAGCCGACGCAGCACTGTATCGACACCTCAAGGCAACCGCACAGGGGGCCAAACGGGGGGATCGCGGGATGGCTTCTACCAGCACGGCGGCTCTCAAAGCGGAGGCCACCGCAGGTAGAGAACATCGAAGGAACCTACCTGAATCGTTCGCGAATTCGCAATAGGCGCGGAGGGGAAAACATGATGAAGATCACACGGTCTTTTTGCAGAAACAGGCGCTATCTTCCCGTATCGGTCTGCATGATCGCTGCCGTAGTTCTCGTGCTCGGGACTTCCACTGCGGCGTTTTCGGAGGTAACGTCGCAAAAGAGCTTTTCATCACCGGAGGAAGCAGTGGCCTCTTTGGTGGCTGCGGTCCATGGTCACGACATACCGGGGATGACGGCCATTCTTGGGCCCGGTAGCGAGGAACTGGTCTCTTCAGGCGATCATGCGGCGGACAAGGTCAACCGCGAGAAATTCCTCAAGGCTTATGAACAGAAAAACAGGCTCCAGGAGGAAACCCCGGGCAAGGTGACCCTGTATATAGGCGTAAACGATTGGCCCATGCCTATCCCGATCGTTAAAGCAGATGCCAAGTGGGCGTTCGACGCAAGGGAAGGACGAGAAGAAATCCTGAACCGTAGAATAGGCAGAAACGAGCTGTATATCATTGATGTGCTGCACGCCTACGTGGACGCTCAGCACGAATACGCGACCAGGGACAGGGAGGGCGCGGGGGCCGTGGAATTCGCCGAGCGGCTGGTGAGCACCCACGGGAAACACGATGGACTCTACTGGGAAGTGAAGGAAGGAGAGGATCCGAGTCCTCTCGGACCACTGGTGGCGCAGGCCGCGGAGGAAGGTTACGCCAACGAGGATCTTTCCCCGTTCCACGGTTACTACTTCAAGATACTGAAGAAACAGGGAGAGCATGCCAATGGAGGAGCGTTCGACTATGTGGTGCAGGGCAAGATGATCCTCGGTTTCGGACTCGTCGCCTATCCTGCCGAATACGGCAATTCGGGGATCATGACCTTTATCGTGAATCAGGAGGGAGTCATCCACCAGAAGAACCTTGGTGAAGACACGAAGGACATCGCTCAGGCCATGGACGTATTCGATCCTGACGCGAGTTGGACGAGAGCGGAGCAACCGTCCAAAGAGGAATAATCGCGAGCCGCTGACGCCGGTCACTCAGGGGTCCAGGAATCTTTCGTTTGTGGCTTTTGGTGTTCCTATCGAATGAGCCGGTTCTTTTGCTTCAGGGCAACGACTCAAAGCGACCCGCCGGAACAGATGATTTCGGATCGGCCAACCGAGCGAATCGTGGATCGTCGTGGAACTTGTGCGGCGGGGCTCGTTTTGCGGTTATTGGGATATTTACCGCGAATGCGTCTTCCGCATGCTCGGGTCCTATGACACGGCCCTTAAGATCCGCTCGACCGTATCCTTGGAATCAGCGAGGATGGTGCTTCCTTTGTACTTGGGCATTGTAAGCGGATCTTCTCCAGACCACCACCGATCGTCGGTCCAAAGCACCCCTCCAGCCTCGAGAGTCAGGAAACAGCCGATGGCCCTTCTCCTGTCAGGTCTGCCATAGGAAAGGGCCGCGGCAGCCCGACCCGTGATTGGGGCTGTAGTGTCCACAGCAGAACATCTGGTCCTTATCACTTCCAAACCGATACTCCGAAGCGCCTCGCATCGTTTTTCAGATACACCGGACGTAACCAGAACTCGCGCCGGAAGGCGGCCGATCGATGCTTTTTCCGGCGTGTTCCCGCTCTTTTCCAGCCGGCGCCCATGCCCTTGCCACGCCCAGCAGGTCTCGCCAAGATGAGGAAAATGGACAAGGGCCGACCGGAAGACTCCCGCCTCAATCCAGCCGCCCATCACGGCGTAATCCTGGGAGCCCTCACTGTAGTTCAACGTCCCGTCCACGGGATCGACGACAATGGTGGGCCGTTGTGGATCGATTCCCGGAAAGAGGCCAAGCGTATCCGTCTCCTCTTCAGCATCCATGTTTACGTCCGGGAACGCCTCGTGGAGAAGGAGGAGGATGATATCCTGGGCGGCGAGATCCACCGAAGTCAGGGCAGCCCTTTCCGGCGATTTCTCTCCCTTTTTCGCCTTAAAACGGACTTCCCCCTGTAGGCGCCTCGTCACCCATCCGGCTTGGAGGGCGGCCAGGCGGAAAACATCTATAAAACGGCCTGCGTCGTCTTTCGGAGCGTCCTTCATTGTTTTGAACGGTATTCGCACATCTTCGCCTTCGCTATACGATCCGGCGCAGTCCGTCCCATTACCGCCTTTCTCGATGTAATCATCCGGCCCCCGTCGGCTCCTTCCGGCTTTTGGCCGTTTTCAAAACACACGTTGGCTGCCGGGAGGTCGAAATGAGCGATCGGCCTGATGACGGTAGCCCCGAGGGCTCGATGCCGATCGGTGTATCAAACGGCCATCAATCTTCGTTTTCTGAATACTCGAGGCAGTCGGGACGCCACAGGCAGCGCTCCTCATTGCAATCTTTCACCCTGGGCGTACCGTAGCACTCCGGATTGTTTTCCGCTCGCTGGATACTGCGAATCATGTCCGTCTTTTTCATCCGATAGGTGTTGATGTTCAACTCCTTGGCTTTCTTTCGAATATCATTGAATTTCATCTGTCATCCCCCTGTTGGAAGATCTGCCTGCAAAGGCCCGCGGCGCATGGTTTCATGCGTCAAACCAGGCTCGATATTCCGTGTATCCTATAACCCTGTTGGGTTGGTTGAGGAGCCCGAAAACACAAAAGGCTCTCGATCTCTTAGCACTGAACGATGACATGAATCAGCCGGACTTGGCGTCCGACAGCCCTGCCGAAACCTCCGCCTGCGGGCCGTCTATATATGGTGGGGAAGTGAATGGGTTCCCCTTTTTACCACAAACCGCTCCGGACGCCATTTCCCAGTCCGTGTTCGGCACGTGATTCGGCGCTGCGAGACGGCCCTACTCTCCTCACATACTCTCTAAATGTAGCGTAATCAACTTGATGCTATCGAAATCCGTTCCAACAAGTTCAAAATCACTCTCCTTCGCGTCCGTCCGGCCTTTTCCGCGTGCGCGGGGAGTGCTTCCCTGGGAACGCCGAGCCCCAGCTCGGCATATCTTCTTTTCCGGGTGCGCTGGAGGCGCTTCCCTGTTCAACACGCATTCCCCGGAATCCTGTACCTGACATCCCCTGACCGGGATCAGCCTACCATCCCCTTGAGAGCTCTGATGGTATGCTCCGGATCAGTCCTGACGGTGTGATCCGCGTTTGCAACCACGTATCGGATGACATGGTCCTTGTCGATAATGTAACGGGCCGGTATGGGCAACCTCCAGGAATCATCTCCGTTGTACTTTTCGAGGTCGATTCCCAACTGCAGGTAGGCCTTTTTCAGGTCACCGGGATAAATGTAAACGAGTCCGTACTGCTCGGCCACCCGGTTTCCGGGATCGCTCAGGAGCTCCATGCTGAGTCCCTTTTCTTCCTTAAACTCCCGGCAGTGCTTTTCCGTCTGCGGAGAAATCATCACCAAAGAAGCGCCCAAGGACCTGATTTTCGCGTGGGCCTCTTCAAGAGCTTCCAGCTCCAGATTGCAGAAGGGTCACCACCGTCCCCTGTAGAAGCCCAACACCACCGGTCCGGCCTTCAGCAAATTCTTCAGGTTGACAAGTTCACCCCCTGCGTTTTTCAGCGTAAAGTCCGGAGCCGTATCACCTTCCTTTAACGCCCGCTCCTCGATCCCGGACTCCTTCAATTTCCTCGTAGCCTCACCCATAACCTTAAGAATCTCTTTGGGCGCGGATGACTGAAACTCGTTTTTCTTGGCTTGTATAGCTTCCTGCAGGTTCATCGCATACCTCCCTTGATTTGGATGTCAGCTATTACACCTAAATAGTATGCCTGGAAGAATAGATGGAAGTCCGTATTTTGATCGCCGTTGTCGTGTATCCGCATGATTCCTCTGACTGTAAGGCTTGGCGTTCACATCGGGCACGCAATCCACCAGAAGATCTTGCAGCGCTGCTTTCTCTTTTCGATATCCGAGGCGTCCGGTTCTCTCGGAAGCCGGCGCACGGTGTCTCGGTAACGGCTGGAAATGCCTCGCCGGTTGTCCTCCCTCGCGTAAAGGTCTCCCCCCTTCTCCCCTTGCCGATGAACGTTTTAAATCGCCATGATGGCATTGTCCGCCGCGATGCCGATGGCGAGGGTCAGGACCGGTATGGTCAGGGTGTCCGGGCTGAAACCCGAGACGTACGCGACGGCCTTTCTTCCCGACAGGGAGTCGGCGATCGCAAGCGGATCCCTCGTCACATACAGCCCCTGGAAGCCTGAAATACAGAGTATACCCCGTTGCCCGTGATTCCGGAAATCTGTAGGATCGGTCGTAACTTCGACATCTTAATTTAGGAGAGGAATATGAAAGGGAAAACATGCGCCGCCCTGTTTGGGGTCTTACTGATGATTTCCGTGTCCATGCCCTTGCTTTCCCGCGCCGGCGGCGGAGACGTCGCTAAGTTCGACGAACAAGGCGCTCTCTTGTTGCCCGAAGGGTACCGTGGCTGGATCTTCGTGGGTTCAACCGTCACTCCTAATGACATGAACGGCGGTAACGCCGCCTTCCCGGAGTTCCACAACATCTACATGGATCCGGAAAGCTTTCGCAAGTACGAGAAAACCGGACGTTTTCCTGAAGGAGCGGTTCTCGTCAAAGAGACGGTCAGCGTGGGATCGAAGCAGGCCTCCAGCGGAAACGGCTATTTTATGGGGAAGTTTGTCGGGCTGTTCGCCGTGGTAAAGGACTCGAAGCGATTCCCGGAGGAACCGGAGGGGTGGGCCTTTTTCACCTTCAAGGAGTCCGCCGGGGAAACCCCGAAGACAAGAGCCGAGGCGCATCCTACGGCCTCCTGCAGCGTTTGCCATCAGGGCGGATCCCAGGAGCGGATTTTTAAGCAGTACTATCCTGTGCTGAATGAGCTGAAGCCGGATTGATAAGATTCACAAGCGGTCTGTTGGATCATGGAGCGGTTCACTGGGTTCAAGGCCATCCGTCTCGGTCTCGGGGAGCCGGATACATGGATCGAACATAGTGAGGAGTGTGGTCATTCCATCGACGCGATATCAAAGCGCCACCGTTTAGGAGCGTCCTCTTCCTGATCCACCAAGGTTTCTTTGATAACAACATGTCGCTCGTCGTTCTTGAGCTTGATCGCTGAATGGGGACCCTCGATAAGGTTTTGAGCGAATATGGCGCCGCTCACGGTTACAGCGGGCACGCTGGGCTCTTGCTTCGACCATTCGACAATACTTTCCTTCCGGTCCTGCAGTCTTTGGAGCACCTCATCCGTTCTCTGAATTTCTTCCTTATGTATGACGATCTTTCCGGCGACTTCTTCCTTTTCTTTAGCCAGCCTCTCCAGCGCTTTGCTGATTTGATGAATTTTTGAATTCAAATTTTCTGCGACTTCATGAACCTTGGCCGACTGGGAAGGATTATTTTGCGATTTGAGTTCTTCGATTACTTTCTCGAGTGTTTCCAACTGCTTGGTTTGGTCCTCGATCGCCCGGCTCAACTTCCCGATCTGGGTATCCAATCTCTCGAATTCGACTTTGATATGGTCGACCAGGGTTTCCAGCCCGTTTTTGTGTTCCTCCCATTGCGCGATCTTCTCATTGATAAGCTCGATCTCTTTTTCGGTCACTTCGTCGATTCCGACGATGAGTTTGCACGGGTTAGATCCGTCGGAGCCGACATCGACGGACCGGATTCCTTTCTTTGCAGAGATACGGGACGAAATGATTCTCCCGTTCTCGACGACGCAGGCGCTGCTTGTCCGTATGTTGCAGTCATAGATCTCTTTGCGGATCAGGACGTTCCCTAGAGCTTCGATGGTTGCGCCGCGGGCGTATTTGGCTTGAAGATTACCCTTGGTTCTTATGTTCGCCCCGATAATGCCACCATTAACCACAATATCTCCGGACACTTCCACGTCCGATTTAAGAATTTCAGAAGCGCGCAGCCCTCTTGCCTTGACGCGGAAACCGTCTTGAACAGCTCCGCTGACCTCGATGTGCCCTTCAAAGTCCACATGTCCGGTATCGTATCCAATGTCGCCGGACACGGTAATCTCCGGTCTTACACCGATTCTGCCGTCCAGTGAAAGACTCGGCCTCCCTTCCAGCTTGGCGAAAAATTTGAGGTTGTCTTCGGACTTCTCTATGCCTCTCCCCGCCAGGAACTTAGCCTTCTTGATTTTCGGTGGAGGAACGGCTTGTCCATAAACGTCCATTCCAGGCACACCTTCGACGCCAAGAATTTTTTCCGCTACGAGTTCCCCCTGCTTTGCGTAAGGAATCGCGCCCCGGTCTTTGAAGTCGATGATCCCTCCTTCCTTCTCCGTGCCGACTTTCAGCGGGTCCGTCTCAAAATAACATCTGATTTCCTCGTCGCGTCCCGGTTTCGGGGGCGTGCCTCGCGCCACCAGCCAACCTCCGCCATAAAGCGATTCGGCTTTCAGATTTTCCAGTATTTGTTCATCACTGAGCACGTTGTGCTTGATTCCGTGAGATTGGAGTTGGTCCCTGATTGCCTCCATACCAATCCCCGAAGCGTCTCCAGGCACGGCGCCCACAAAGACGTCAAGCTTATCGTCGGAAACCGTCAATTCAAACGATACGGCTTGAGGCGGCGTCCCGGTTTCGGCGGCCTTGGATTCCTCCGGCTGGGCCCGCCCAGTGTGAGACGGTCTATTGGGACGATGTTGGGCCGACAGAATCGCATCACGCTGATCATCCGTTATGATTCCGTCGCCAACCATGATATCGCCAAGCTGCGCCACGGATTTGGTCGCCTCGAACAGCCTCGCCTGCACTTCCCTAGCCGCTTCGACATCCTTCTGCTTGGCGAACCCCATCTGGACGGCGATTTCTCCGAACTTGCCGTCCAGCGTTCTGGTTTCGCTGAATGCCTGGGCGGTCACCAGAGATTCCAATCGTTCTTGGGAAATCATATTCTTTTCTACGAGGATGTCTCCCAGATGTACGTCCCGCCCGGCCTCCTTTTGCTTTTTCTTGAAAAGATACGCCTCGATCAACTGCTCTTTTGTGATCGTCTCCGATTTCAAAGCGAATTTGGCGAACGCCAACTGAGTATCTTCTTGAGAGGCGGGCGCCGGCGCTTCAGGGACATCGTCCATCGGCTCAGTGACGGTGGGAGCTTCTGCTTTCTCGAAAAGGACGGAGAATTTCTTACCGCATTTCTTACAGGAGACGGTTTTTCCTTCCATGGGCCCGGAGACTCTGTATCTGGACCGGCAAGACGGGCATGTGGCTATTTTCTTGTCTAATTCAGTTTCCATTCCTGCCCCTTGTTTGCGCGGAAAGGAACGGTGGACAAATTTCACCCTTTCAGCTGCGGTCTCCTTCTGGGTAAACAAGTCCCCGGCCCGAAAAGTTCCCTGGCTTCGCTTTACCCTCAACCAAATTCGCCGTCACTCGCATGGGTTTGCTCGAACGGATGATAACCCCAAAAGGTGAAGCCTCCCGTGTTCTTATGGTTGCAGCTTTCTGAAGGGAACGATGACAGGGTTCATGAACTCTGGAAATACTGATTGATCGGTTCTTCGTTCACCCGATTTGGACAGAATCTTGGGTAACCTCGTATCGTTCTTACCGTTTAAGATTCCTGTACGTCCAGTCCTTTTTTCTTGGTATTCCCCAAGTTATCCCCTTTTCTCCTTTTCGACGCCTCAGCCGACGGGTTCCCCGCCCCGATGGCATCCGTGACGATCGTGACGGCGCACGGATCTCTTTTACCTACTATCGACAGAAACGTAACAGAAATGAACAAAGGACACCTTAATATCCTGCAATATTCCGCGTATGGCTGGTTGGGAACGTGAGGCATCCCTCTCAATATCAGGTACCCATTTCAGGTCGGCGTGATAAGGAGTGCGACAGAACTATGGGACTTTCCAGAAACAGGCTTTTGGACAAGCGGATGAGGGGACCGCAGTTCCGCTTCCTTACGGGCTGTTAAGACCATGTGAAGACTGGAACCTAGAAGGCGCTGAGCTCGCCGCAAAGTGCCGGCAAGTATTGCACATTTTTTATAATTACAGAATTAGCTTGCTTTTGGCGAAAGGAGTGTTATTATACCCTCTAATCAACGAGGCTCTGCCTTAATTTGGCAGGGCGGTTTTTACTGAAGGAACAATCCATTTTAAATGTAGCATCCTCCAGTGTAAGATTTTGAGAATTTTGTGAAAGGAGGATGTTATCATGGCAAATGGAACTGTGAAGTGGTTCAGCGACCAAAAAGGGTTCGGATTCATCGAACAGGAAAACGGACCCGATGTATTCGTTCATCACTCTGCAATCAACGCGAGCGGTTTTAAAAGCCTTAATGAAGGCGACAGAGTTACCTTTGACATAGAGCAAGGTAAAAAAGGCCCTTCGGCCACCAACGTGACCGTAAGCTAATTGTCTGTTACTGCACTTAAAGGGTATTCCTTCATTATTCGAAGGAATACCCTTTTTTGTCTGTACGTTGAACCCACGATTTTCTGACTACCCGCTCATAAGAGAATGATCATATGCCGATTGATTATTTTCTTGCTATAATACAAACAAAGACAAAGGAGATTTCAAGTTGGCAAGATCAAACTACCAATTTCAAAAACGCCAAAAAGAATTAGCAAAGAAGGAAAAGAAGGAACTGAAGCGACAACGTAAGATAGATCAAAAAACAGATGAGCCTGAAACTGACCAGGACCAAACCCATCAGACAACAGAACCACCCGAAAAAGGCTAAAGTCGTAAAGCCGGCACTACCGTTTACTATCAGCCTTTTGAAGGCCGCTGTTTAACAAAGGACCTGTATCCTCTTGTCATAGGATACGGGTTGTCACGCGCAATGTCTTCTCATACTTCAACCGCAAATCTGACGAGCGCTCTGCTCATTCGGGACTCCAGCCCCAAAACCGTCAGCGACAGGCCCAACCCCTGACAACGCAATAAGCGCCGAGACTCCCTGCACAACTCTATGTACGCGACCCTCCTTGAGAAACACCGCCAAGGATTCCATCCCACATGCTTCACTCACATCATTACGCGATGAAGCACGACTGGAACTATCAAGGCGCTGTCATGTTGGTGTATGCCATTCGTTGCCGCATTTCCGCCTGAATATGGACAGCGTTCTTCTTGCCGGGACTAGTTTGACGATCTAGTCAGCCGCGCAGCGAGTATTATACCCACCATGGCCAGGCACTCCATGTCCAGATAGTGCTCCGCCCGCCTTTCAAACAAAAGGGAACACTGTGCCGGAAAATCTTCGTCCCGATCATTGAACAGCATCAGTAAGGGCACTCTGGGAAGGGCTTCAAACCGCACGGCAAGATCGCACGATATTTCGATGTCCGCCGGTCTGCCGCTCAGTTCCATGGAAAGCCGTTCCAATTCCGACATCCGACCCCCTAAAGTGCGGCTGATGGGTTTTTCAGCGGTGTTCAGAAAACCGCCCACAAAGGGGGCCGCGTCCTTGAAGTCTTTGTAGGTAACCCAGTCCGATCCCTTTGGCTCGTTCTCCGGACACATCAGCAGATATTTGCAGAGCACCACACTCACGGAATGACTTGGCCTTCGTCCGTTTGCATCCACGATTCCCTGTTTGGATACTCTGTAAGGAATTCCATAAAACGGTATAATTGCGCCGTCTTTGTCTAACTTCAGTCCGAGTCGATCCTTGATTATATGCAAGTCGAGCGGCGAGATCTTGCCGATATATTCTTGATATATTCTCTCGAAAACCGGTGCATGTTCCATTGGTCTCCCTACCGGCGATCCGTTTAAGCCATGTCAAGATGTGGCGCCTGTTGTGCTTTGAGGATATTCTCAACCAGCCTGTAAACAGTGGTACTGCCGGTGGTTCGCGGCCAGTCGGTGCAAGGCGGGTTATCGCGAACTTTGGCCCGCTGGATCGCATCGGCGACCCTCTCCCTGGTAATCTGACGGACGTCGATCCCTTTGTCGTAATTTGGGAGATGGCGCATAAGACGGTCTGAACATTCGCGGGAACCGGCTACCCCTTTTCCGTCCTCGAAGTGCAGAAGCAACCAGTATTCGAACTTCGGATTGCTCAGGGCGAAACCATAGTTGCTTTTTCTTAAGGACCATTCATGAAGCTGCGCCAACTGCTCTTCCGTCCACTGGTCCTTGTCCACCACCAGCCAGGCTTCGTCCGAATTCTTCAGATCCTCGCGTTTGAGGTAGTCCACCATTCTTTTCAGCACCTGCGGTGGAGCGCTGTCGTGCCCTACCTTGAGCGGTCTTATCTGCATCGTTGTATACTGATCGTTGAGCCATTTAAAATACTGGGGCTCGGTCTTGACGCCCTCGGCCGCGATGACAAATAGTTTTTTATAGCGGCGTTGCCCAACGCGACGCCGGAATGTTCTTCTCTTTTCCTGAGACATCCGTCATTATTCTCACTATCCAGGACAAGACGCCTTTGCCGCCGTCATCGGCGCAGGACTCGCTTACGTCTCGATGGGACGTCCTCTCGGTTGATGGGAATGGAATCCGTCAGCGCCCCTCCATGCAGGATCCGGGGCACTCCTCCCAAGCGGCCTTGCAGGTAACTCTTGCGAATGTCCTTGTCATAACGAACATCTTTGTATTCGCTAAAAGAGAGCAGCTCCGAGCTACCGTAAGCGTCCCTTTCAGCCACCCACATTTCGTCTCGCCGGAGTAACTGCTGATCCATCAAGTGTACGTTGTGCGTCGTAAACAATAATTGCGCTCTGCTTTTCATCGAGCAACTGGCTAGGTATGCCTCGATTAGACGCTTTGTCAGAAGCGTATGCAAACTGCGATCGAGTTCGTCGATGACGTAGACTTTCTTCGAACCTGCGGCTGAGATTTCCAAAAACGCAGGAAGCAAGTCGATGACACGCAATGAGCCATCCGACTCTTGTCGGGCTTCAAACTTGACCTCCGCCCCATCCGGTTTGGGATGGTAGGTGACCAGCTTCTTGCCGATCAGCTCACCGTTTTTCCTTGTGATCACAATGCGCTCGTTGATCGGCTCTGCCGTGAGGCGGACTGTCATTCCTTCCTTGACGTCTTCCCGGAGCTTCGTCTTCAAAGGTTCTGGAAGCGGGATGTTCTCAAAGGAAATGTCCTCTCCGCCCAAACGGACGATGCCGGTGTCGAGTTGCGGCAATACTTCGTTCATCGTCGAATAGAGAGCATGCCCTTCGTCCAGAAACCGTTCGAAGGGTTCGAACCTCGAATCGGGCGCAACCAACTCCAAGGAGTCCTTGAACCAGTTGTAGACCGGCCGGAAGTTCTCCACTTTCTGCGATACTGAATTTGTCAAAAAAAGCTGGTTGTCCCGGGTGCCTTGGAAAGCGAAATGCAAGAACTGGTTTTTGTTCAAGGAAGCCGTGAAGTTGGCATTACCGTCCTGACGGTCGTAAAGGACCTTCTCGCCGGTGCTGGTGATCCGAACGAGTCTTTCTTCTAAAACGGCCCTTCTAGTGACGGCAAAACTGAACTCGTAGATGATCTCGTCGATCAGTAACTCGAATGCGAACCGTGAAGGTCTATTCAAGTCCTGAGCGTCCAGGCGGAATGCTTCCACCGGAATCAGGCTATCGGGTCGCGTTCCTTGGACAACCAAATGCCTGGCAAAACTCAGCGCTTTGAAAAAGTTGGTTTTGCCTGAAGCGTTGCCGCCATAAATAGCGGCGATCGGAAGAACCCTGGTCGGATACTTGCCGATTTTGGGAACCCGTTCCCCATGCTGACGCTCGGGGCCGGCAACCATTGAAAAGGAAACCCGTTTGCGAAAAGACAGCCAGTTTTCAACTGAAAAACTTACGATCATAACGCCGCCTCTAAAGAGCAATTCTCTCGTTATCCTATATAATAATACATATACTTATAATAAATCTCAATACAACAGAGGTGGCAGCTCTTAAAATGGCCTATTGCAGGATCCAACTCTCCGGCTTCTCGGCGTGATGGTTGCGCACTCTCTCAATATAGAAGCCGCGTCATAAATGACCTGATAACAGGCAGGTCGGCGTTGATGCAATGGAAGTCCACGTGGATCAGGACGTCCTTACTATCGGCCGACCTTGAAGGCCTTGCCCACCGATGCGTATCGTCCTCCGCCCAGGCGGGCCAGAGGCTCGAATGCGTCGGGATTGAGGCATTGTCGGGCGTCGGCATACTCGTCCGCCAGATGAAACAGCCGCACCTCGGCCAGCACCAGGGTGCTGCCCCCCCGGGGAATAGGCCATATCCTCTCCACCGTGCATTCGAAGGCCACTCCGGCTTCGGCCACATAGGGCGCGGGCACCACTTCCCCGATAGCGGGGGTCAGCCCGCACCGGACGAACTCGTCCTCTCCGTAGGGCAGATCTTCCGCGGTGGCTTCCACCTGCTCCGCCTGTTCGAAGCGCGGAATGCTCACCGTCAATTCGCCCGTGCGTTTGATGTTGCGCAGACTATCCTTCTCTTTTTTGTCCGGGCTGGGTCCGATGCCCAGCATGACGAGGGGCGGAGTGGCGGATACGCCGTTGAAAAACGAATAAGGGGCAAGATTGTGCGAGCCGTCCTCGTTTACGGTTCCCACCCATGCGATGGGGCGGGGAATGATGCAGGAAACCATCAGGAAATATCTTCTTTCCGGGGTCAGTGTGTCTGGAACGATCGGCATGGAAGCCTCCTCGAGGTGGTGTAGTGGTCGCCGGGATTCGGGGCGCTTGCCCGCCCATGTCGTAACTCCGGGCTCAAGGAGTCGAAGCCCGAGTGAGCCGGGTGGCCGCATTTTTCCCTTGACAAAGAAGGTTAGTTGTTAATATGTGTATACTACTTTACCGGTCGTAAAGGCAAGGGCCATGGAATCGATCCTTCCAGTGTACCATCAGATCAAAAACAGCATTAAGAGTTGGATCATCAACCGGGAGTACAAAGCCGGTGAGAAGATCCCCTCGGAAGTCAAACTGGCCGAAATCTTCAAGGTCAGCCGGCTAACCGTGCGGCGCGCCGTGGCCATGCTCATTCAGGAAGGTTTGTTGCGCAGCCGCCGGGGCGAAGGAACCTTCGTTACACGGGACGAAGTTCTCATTAACAGCTTTGGCCTGGAATTCAGCGGCTTTATGGACGACCTTTTCTATCAGACGTCCGAGTCCACGACTAAATCCGTGGAGATCAGCCGTGCGGTCCCCCCGGAAATGATCGCCGAAAAGCTGGGGATCGAAGATAAAACCCAAGAGGTGGTCGTCATAAAGCGGGTGCGTCTGCTGAGGGGAAAAACCTTCGCTTACACGATCAATTACCTCCCCCCGGACATCGGCGATCGGATCACCGAGCAGGATCTATATAGAGGTCCCATGCTCCGGCTGTTGGAGCAGGAACTGGGCGTAGTGTTTTCCGAGGCCTTTCAGACCATCGAGGCGTCCTTCTGCGACGGCGCCATCGCCGAAAAGCTGGGAGTTTCCGCCGGGTCGCCCATCCTGTTCGTGGAAAGGACCATGTACAATCTTCAGGGGCGTCCCGTGGAAGTGGTGCAGTCATCCTATCGGGGCGACATTTATAAGTATGTGGTCCGTCTGAAAATGTCCAAGGGAAAGCACGGCAGCGTGTGGGTTCACCGGGGAGCGGAGCCTTCCGGCGCTCCGGAGACGGATAGCGCCTAGCAATTGTCCGAAGCCCGAGATCTGCGCCTTCTCTTTGACAAATTCGAACCCGCGTTCATCATGACATGAAATCCCATCGGAGGCGGCCCGGCTGCTTCGGGCTCCCAATAGGTAGTTGCCGCCCATCGGCCTCTTCTCATGAGATCCTGATGGGAGGGCGTTCAAATATCGGGTTTGCTTTTTAACTATCTGCTGAAGAAAGGGGATCAACATGGGAGGCTTCAAGAAAAAGCTGGGTGTGATTTGGTTGATTCTGGCGGCGTTGTCGTTTGTATGCATGGGTCCGGCCCCGGCGGCGGCGGAAGACGTCATCAAGATCGGGACCATCAACCCCATGACCGGCGGTCTGGCCCTGGCCGGACAAGAGACGTTCCGGGGAGTTAAAGTCGCAGCGGACATGCAGAATGCCCGCGGCGGAGTGCAAGGAAAGATGATCGAGCTGCTCAAGGGTGATTCGGAGACCCCCAAAACCGCCATCACGGAGGCCGAGCGTTTGATCACAGTGGAGGACATCAAACTTTTCTGCGGTCATTACTCCAGCGCCCGAGCCAAAGCCGCCTCCAACATCTATGAAAAATACGGCGCGGTCTCTATGGTGGTCACCGCCCTGGCGGACGACATCACCAATCAGGGCCTCAAGTACACGTTTCAGGCCATGGGCCGAGCTACCTTGTGGGGCGGCGATGCGGCCAAATTTGTGGCCGAGATGGCGGCCCCCAAACTGGGCAAGAAGCCGGAAGAGCTTACCGTGGCCTTGGCCCACGAAGACTCGGATTTCGGCACCAGCATCAGCGACGCTTTTATAAAAGAAGCCGAAAAATACGGGATGAAGATGGTCGCCCGCGAGCCTTACAGCTATAAGTCCCTGGACCTTTCCTCCGTGGTTCTGCGCATCAAGAACGCCGACCCGGACATTCTTATCCTGACTCCTTACATCCGTGATGGTGTTCTCTTCCTCCAGCAAGCCAGGGACGCAGGATTGAGCCCCAAGCTGATCCTCTGCCCCGGCGGAGTTCTGTCCAACCAGGTCTTCTACGAAAAACTGGGGGATGACATGAACTACCTCCTCTGTTCATCGGGCGCCTCGCTGGATCCACGAAAAGAGGCCTTCCAGGCAGAAGGATGGGATGCGCTGCAAGAATTCGAGCAGCGATACACGAAGGAATTCGGACAGGATCCTCCGCAGGACGCGCACCACGGCTTTAACGGGGCTTGGTTCTTTTTCCATTCGGTCCTGCCCAAGGCCAAGTCCTTGAACCCGGACGACGTGGAAGCGTTCCTGCGCACCATCGACGTCAAGCCCGGCGAAAGCACCACTACCTATGGATACAAGTTCGCCGGCATGAACGAATCAAATCCCGGGGCCAACGTGATTGGATGGCCGAACATCTACCAGTGGCAGAACGGCAGCATCAAACACCTGGTGTATCCCGCCAAGTACGCAACCAGTGAACTGATGTTGCCCACCCCCGCCTGGAGTCAACGTTCCACGAAATAGACGGTCTCACATGGGAGGGATGTGGCGATCTCACATCCCTCTTTTTCGGAACAACGGCCCGAGACTCTAGAAAGTTACGGTTCGGGCCCAACCCGACGGCGAACCATCTATGCTCGCACAAGTCATCGCAGACGGAATCATGATAGGCGGTATTTACGCCCTGGTCAGCCTTGGGCTGACCATTATCTTCGGCGTGATGCGCATCGTCAATTTCGCCCACGGCGAGTTCTTGATGCTGGCCATGTACGGTAGTTTCTGGCTTTTCCAGCTATACGGCGTGGACCCTTACCTTTCCGCCCTGATCGTAGTGCCGCTCATGTTTTTGGTGGGCCTGACTTCCTTTCGGCTGATCATCAAGCCCATATTGAACGCATCGGAAATGGCCCACGTTTTCGCCACCTTGGGTCTGAGCATTGCTTTACAGGGTCTGGCCCTGTATTTCTGGCAGGCCGACTTCCGCTCAGTGCGTCCCTTCTATTCTTCGAAGCTGATCGACCTGGGACCGGTGTACATGAACCTGCCCAAACTGATTGCACTGTTGGTGGCCATCGGGACCATTGCGGCGCTCACGCTTTTCTTCAAGAAAACCTACACGGGCAAGGCCATCCGCGCCGCCACCCAGAACGCTGTGTCCGCCCAACTCATGGGGGTCAACCTTATCCGTATCTATATGATCTCCTTCGGCATCGGCATAGCGGTCGTGGGGCTGGCCGGCGCGGTGCTGATGCCGGTGTTTGAGGTGTTTCCAACCATTGGATCGCTTTTTATAATGGTCACGTTCGTAGTGGTCATTCTGGGCGGGTTAGGCAGCGTTCCCGGCGCTCTGGTCGGGGGCATGATTATCGGGCTCATCGAATCCGCCAGCGGCTATTTCCTGGCTCCGGCTCTGAAGGAAGCCGTCTACTTCATTATTTTCGTAGTCCTGCTCCTCCTGAAGCCCACCGGCGTATTCGGGCGGGCCTGACATTTTTCCCGATATCGGTGAGAGAAATCAAGAATATGCCCAAAGCCATCGACATACGAAATCCCAGGGTCTATCTCACCGTAATCGCGGTGTTGTTCCTTTACGCCTTGACATTCCTGGTCCGCAATCCGTTCTGGGGCGACATCCTGACCATGGTCTTCCTATTCGCCGCTTTGAGCCTGTCCTGGAACATCCTGGGAGGGTACGCCGGACAGTTCTCTCTGGGCCATGCGGGACTCTTCGGAATCGGGGCCTACGCTTCCACCATCCTCTACACGGAATACGGGCTCAGCCCCTGGCTGGGGATGCTCTTCGGAGGAACGTTGGCCGCCATAGTGGGCGCGATGGTCTTCTACCCCTGCTTTCGGCTCAAAGGCATCTTTTTCTGCCTCGCCTCGCTGGCCTTTACCGAAGTACTCCGAATACTGGCGACCCATTTCCGGGATCTGACTCATGGGGCCATGGGCATAGCGATTCCCTTCAAGGCCGGGCTTGGCAACCTGATGTTCCGAGGAAAGACCGGTTACATGCTCATCGCCCTGAGCTTCATGGTGGGGATCGCTTTGGTCAGTCTGGTACTCAAGAGATCACGGTTGGGCTACAAACTCGCCGCTCTGAGGGAGGACGAGGACACCACGGAGACCCTGGGCGTGTCCACGGCCGGAAGTAAATTTATCGCCACCCTGATCAGCGGCTTTTTCACCGGTTGCCTGGGGACCTTTTATGCTCATTATACCTTGCTCATCGACCCGGAATCGGTCTTCAACGTCATGCTTTCGGTAGAGTTTGCCCTGCTGGCCATTCTGGGAGGAATCGGCACAGTGTTCGGTCCCATAATTGGAGCCTTTGTGCTGATTCCCATCGATAGTCTGCTGCGGGGCTATCTTGGGCAGGCTCAACAGGGGCTGAGCTTTTTCGCATACGGCGCCCTGCTGATCATCGTGGTGCTCTTCCTGCCCGAGGGTGTGATCTCCTGGATGTCGCGATTCTCCAACAGAGTACTAGCCGCTTTGCCGGGCGGTTCCAGAGACAAAGCGGCCGGGCCCGCGCAGCCCGAGTCAGGGCCGGCTGTTACACTCGCGCCGGCCTCGGAACGCATTGGTCCTCCTTTACTCGAGATCAAGAATCTTGAAAAGAACTTCGGAGGCCTGAATGTGATCAGCGGCCTGGACATGAACGTGCACCGGGGCGAGATCGTGGGGCTTATCGGGCCCAACGGGGCCGGTAAGACCACCCTTTTCAACCTGGTGATCGGG
>JACQYL010000093.1 GCA_016208165.1 Deltaproteobacteria bacterium | reverse complement strand
TACCATCCAGAATGCGTTTACTAAAGGAATCGTCCTCACCATTGTATGCTGGATCATCGGGTGGTTTAATTACAAAGCCATCTATTGGTTGGGTCTGGGCGCCGGGTGGGCCTTCCCGATCATAGGCAGCATGTACTTCCTGTTGGTGTTTTTTGCCTATACCGGAGAAGGGTGGTTCTACTCGGGTTTCAGCCAGGGACGACAGTTCGGCATTCTTGTCATCATGATTTTCGGTTTGACCTGGATACTTACACAGACCATGGTTCGTTGGGTGCCCCCCTGGTGGTTTCCATTTTGCCAAATGGGCCTGGCCACGGGTCTCTTTGCATACCTGTTCCGAAAGATGAAGCAGCCGATGAAAGGCATTCTGATGTGGGCGCTCATGTTTCTAGGCGTCGCGATCTGGCTCTACATTTCCGCCAGAACCGGGATTTGGGATCTCAAATTGGACGACGTGTCGGGCGGCTTTTGGAAGATCGGCCTCTATGATCCCGGCATGGAGTGGCTCCTTTTGTTCTTCTGTGGATGCGCGTTTGTATATGGAATTCTGGTGCCCTTGCACAATTGGCCGTTCACTTTGATCCCCATGCCTTGGGGAGGATGGATCGCGAGTATCTGTATCGCCATCTTCGCCATTATCATGACCGCCATCGTCAAGGCCCTGATTGGGCCGGTGTTCGCGGATATGAACGAGGCGCTGACCTATGGCTACATGGGTGTTGCGTGGTCCTTTTTCGTCCCGCTCTTTTTCGGCGTCGGGCTTTCGCAACCCTATCTGTGGACCGGTCAAAAAACTCCGGGAACCTGGGAGGACGTGGACTAGACTTTTCTCCGGCTCGCCGGCTCACCCCTTTCCCACCCTGATGCGGGGCTGGAGGCCGGCGAGTTTCAAGGAGTTGGACGGAAGGCAGGAGAATAACCTGTTTCAAACAGGTTTCGTTGAACAAAATGTCGGACATCACTATTAGAACAATTGCTGAAGCAGGGGTGGTCGGGGCCGGAGGCGCGGGATTCCCAACCCATGTCAAATTATCCGGTCGAGCCGATTCCGTCATCTTGAATGCGGCGGAATGCGAGCCACTGCTTCATAAAGACAAAGAAATCCTGCGTCGGCATACGGAACTCGTTATCGAGGGGTTGTCCGCGGCGATCCGTTTCGTGGGGGCGGAAAGAGGTTTCGTGGGAATTAAGGAAAAATACAGCGGAGTCATTGACCTTTTACGATCTAAGCTGCCCCCCCACATCACCATCGCCCCTCTCCTCGACGTCTACCCTGCCGGCGACGAATTTGTCCTCGTGTACGACGTTCTGGGACGGGTCATCCCGCCGGGTGGCCTCCCCCTCCACGTCGGCGCCGTGGTCATGAATGTCGAGACGGCGTTTAACGTGGCCGGCTCTCCGAAACACTCCGTTACGGAGAAGTTTCTGACCGTTGCCGGAGCAGTGGCAAACCCCATCACGCTTCGTGTACCCATAGGAGCGCCTTTATCGGCTTGCGTCGAAGCGGCCGGAGGATCTACCGTAGCGGACGCCAACTACATCGTGGGCGGCGTTATGATGGGATACCTCGAGGAAAACCGGCAGGCTCCGGTGGACAAGACTACGGGCGGTATCGTCGTCCTTCCTGACGATCATGTGGTCGTGAGACGCAGACGAAGGACCCAAAACCAGATGGATCGTATCGGGCGCAGCGCCTGCGACCAATGCTGCTTCTGCACGGAATTGTGCCCCCGGTACCTTCTGGGCCACCCCCTCGAACCTCATCGGGCTATGCGAAGCCTTATGTTCAATCTCATCGGAGAAGCCAACGTGTTGGGTACGGCCTATTGCTGCGAATGCAACCTCTGCAGCCTGTACTCGTGTCCGGAGGACCTGGACCCGAAGGACGTATGCGCGAAGAACAAGAAGCGGTTGGCGTCCGAGGGCAAACGCTGGGAGGCCCCGCCGTTTAACCCCAAACGCCCTGAAATGCTTATGGCCAACCGCAAAGCCCCGATGCGGCGCCTTATGCTGAAACTGGGACTGACCGGGTTCCGAAATGTTGGGCCGCTACGGGAAGATCCTCTGTCCATAAATCGGGTCGGCGTCAAGCTCAAGCAGCACATCGGAGCGCCTTGTGAGCCTTTGGTGGAAGTCGGGCGAGAGGTTCATCGCGGGGAAGTCATCGGAAGGCCGAAGGTAACGAACGGCAAGCCGGCCCTCGGCGCCCCCGTTCACGCTTCCATCGACGGGAACGTCACGGCCATTTCAGACGGAGTCGTTTGGATAGAAAAATTCTAAGGACAGAGCCCTGACAACCGTGAGTAACCATGGGAAACAGCAGATGTCTATACCCCAATCCATAGGAGCGGTCGAGCTTTCCAGCGTAGGCATCGGGTACAAAGTGCAGGATGCGATGCTCAAAGCCGCCGCTGTTGACTTACTGCTCGGCCGGACCGTTTGTTCGGGCAAGTACTTCATTGTCATCGGCGGCACGGTCAGCGACGTCAAGACCGCTATAGAGACGGGTGCGAGAGTGTCCGGCGAAGCCATCATTGATCAGATGGTCATCCCTAATGTGCACGCCTCGGTGTTCCCGGCCCTGGGCCAATCCGTGGTGTTGGACCCGGATCAGGTCGAGGCTCTAGGAATCGTGGAAACGTTCAGCGGCGTGAGCGCCATCATTGGCGCCGATGCCGCCGCCAAAGCTGGAAATGTCGCTCTCTTCCGCATACACGTGGCTATGGCCTTGGGGGGCAAGGGGTTCTGTCTGATGACCGGGACCATTGCCGATGTGCGGACCGGAGTGGCTGCAGCCGCGGCCAAAGCCCGGGAGCGCGGCCTGTTGGTCAGCGAGGTGGTCATTCCCCGCCCCAGGAAAGAGCTTCTCCAAGAATATCTCTGACCGTAAGTCCTCGCACGCACGATCTCGGATTCCTTCCGACGTCTCCTTGAAAACCGGAGGAGGAGGCTCCCCCTCCGCTCACCCGAGCCGACAGCCGGCCAAATCCGGATTGACAGCCGTCCGACCCCGTGTGTATAGTTTAAGCGTATCAAACGGCATACATTGGGCTATTTCCAAGGAGCGTGACGAGAAGTTAAACTCTTTGGCGGAGTGGAGCCTGCTTCGATACCGCCTCGCGATCCAGCTCGCAGCTTCGTATACTCGGAGGTGCAACACAAAAGCCGAGAATGCTTAGAGCCGATGACCTTTGCGGGTCTCCTTTCCTTTTTCGCTTTCTTTTCCCTCGCACGCGAACGCGGAAATGGGTGCGTAACCGTCAATCCAGATAATCAACAACAGAGAAGACCAACATACGTTTCGTCTTTGCTAAGTGAAGATGTTCACTTGCCAATCGCGTTCAATGTTGGTTCTGTCCGTTCAACGTGGCGGGATTCCTGACGAACGCCGGTTTTTGATTCCGCTCCGTGTCCCTTGAATCCGGCCCATGGCCCCATGTTCAATCCGGAGAGAACGGTGCACCAGCCTATTCAGTTGTTGGACCTTATCGACAAGGAAAAATTGAACAGACTCCTGGAGGTGTTCACCGGCGTCACGGGAGTGGCGTCCATCATCGCTCATCCGGACGGAACTCCCACCACCGAACCCCACAATTTTACCCGTTTCTGCTCCAATTTCTGCCGTTCCACTCCCATGGGCAGGAGCCTCTGCCATAAGAGCGACCGCCACGGCGGCATTGTGTCGGCCCGCACCAGGAAACCCCACATTTATAACTGCCTCAACGCCGGGTTGATCGATTGTGCGGCTCCCATTATTGTGGAGCAATATCACCTGGGTACGATCTTGTGCGGACAGGTATTGGAAAAGCCCATGCTCGCCGAAGTGGCCGCTCAGAGGGCCCTCAGGATCGGTATTACGGACGTGGACTCTTACCTGGCCGAACTCGAGAACGTACCGATCATGAGCCGTAAACTTCTTCTGGCCATAGTGAAGCTCATGTCGGAAATCACCCAGACCATCAGCGAACTGGCGCTCCAGAAGTACCTTTCACACAAGGACTCCCAGCGCTATCTCACGCGCTTAATTGACAGCGTGTCGGATTGTATTATCTCGACCAACGAATACAGTACCATTTCCATGGTCAACGAGGCGGGCGCCAGGATGTTCGGACAGGAGACATCGGAATTGCTCAACCGGCCCATCCTGGATCTTTTCGCCGACTCCGTGTCCAAGAAGACCTATGTGGATAACGTGGATGTGGCGCCCTCCAACAACTGGCGGGCCGAAATGACGGCGCGTAAAGCCGGCGGTCAGACCTTTCCGGTTCAGGTCTCCATGTCAAAGGTATGCACTGTTGACAAAGAGAATTCCGGTTATGTCGGAGTGATCAGGGATATTTCCGAAGAGAAGAGGATCGACCGAATGAAAGACGACCTGATCGGAATGCTCACTCACGACATGAGGAATCCGGTCCTCTCGATTCAGAAGGCCGTACAGCTACTGGTAAACGGCCCCCTGGGAGCGTTGAATGAGCGCCAGTTGGAAGTCTTGCGCCTCGTATTGGCCACCAGTCACCAGCTCTATGGTATGGCCAGTGATCTCCTGGATATCTACCGGGAAGAAAACGGACAGTTCTTGCTCCATCGATCCGTCATTGATCTCGCAGACGTAATCAAGGAAAGCATCAATCATTTGAAAATGATGGCCCGAGACAAGAAGATTTCCATACGGTTCGGCCCTTACGAGGAACCCATTCACGTGTGGGGGGACCCCAATCGACTGCTGAGAACACTTGGCAATCTGTTGGATAACGCGATCAAGCACAGTCCGGATCGGGGTACGATAACGATTGATGTGCATCGATTGAACGGCAATCCTCAACGCCCTGTGAACTGCAAAGTACCGGACCAACTCGCCGACCGTTTGCCTTCGGACGCTCCATACTGGGTGACTTCCGTGTCCGATGAGGGCATCGGCATACCGGAGCAATACCACTCTTGTATTTTCGACAAGTTCTTCAGTATCAAGTCTAAAGACCACAACGGCAGAAAGGGCGTTGGTTTGGGTCTGTCCTTCTGCAAACAAGTTATTGAAGCACACGACGGCTTCATATGGCTGGATTCACCCATCTCAAAAGATAAATATGGGAAGCCTGGCGGTTGCAGGTTCTCTTTTGGAGTCCCTTCTCAACCCATTAGACAATGATCGCGGAGGAACTCGGCTTTATTCAGGTACGTAACTCAAGACTGAATTAAACCAACACTATTTTCAAGCTTATTTGTAACGATGCGATCTTATCAAGGATGGTTAATTCAAGGAGGTTTTTTCCTTATGAGAGTATTTTTATCCGATGACCATCCGCTGTTTAGAATTGGGATGCGCCTCAGTTTCGAACAAGAAGATCATATTGATCTCGTTGGAGAGGCGAGTGATGGATATAGCTCAGTTGAGCGTATACTATCTAGCAATCCGGATGTATCATTAATAGATGTGGATATGCCTGGAATGTCTGGAATAGGAGTAGTTCGAATACTGAGAAAAGCCGGTTTCCAGAAGAAAATCATTATACTTTCCACATATAATGACGAAACTTACATACGCGATGCAATGGATGCCGGGGCAGATGGTTACGTTCTGAAGTGCGTGGAAGGTTCTGAACTCATCCGAATCCTTCGTTCCATGCACGAAGACAGACCAACGGTGTCACCCTATCTCGTGAATCTGGCGCTGAATCCCAGCGTAAATCATGTCTACCTGAACTCAAACCTCGAAGAGACCGCCGCTTTGACATCCAGGGAAAAGGAAATTCTTGACTGTCTGTCGGAGGGGCAAAGCAACAAAGAGATTTCGACCACACTGAATATCAGCGTCGAGACAGTGAAGAGTCACCTTAGAAGCATATATAAGAAGCTGAACGCCAAGAGCAGGGTCGAAGCCGCCAAGTTGGCGATAAGCATGAAAAGATATCGATAGGCTGCAGGACTGCATTCTTTTGCCCCTGCGATGGTGTTCGCTTTCATGCGCTGCCTGAAGAATGGAGGGAAACGATCGGGCATTCCGGTACTATGTCAGGAACTCCTCGATGCTGGTGGACGTCCGGAAACGTGGTACGCACTTAGAGATCTCGGATCGGGGCAATCCCTCTGAACGACGCCGATCTCGGGTCCTCTTCCTTTTCCACAGAGCGCCCCTCGGCCCGTGCACAGGCCCTGACAGGGTGAACGGACCCTTGTTTGGAAGGTACGAAACCTCTCATCAAGAAATCCGGACTAAAGGTTTCGCAAACAGGGTCGATAAGGTAATTAGACCACCCAAGGAGGGCGAAATGAAACCATCAAATCGAACGTATGCTTTCGCGATCATGGCAGCTTCTCTGCTCGCGCTCAGCCCTGTTGCGGCTGGGGCGACCGATGACTTCAGGTACGATTGGCCGACCCGAGGTAGTTTCAGCTGGTATACGTCCCCCCCCGAAGAAGCGAAAAATGAAAGAAACACCTGGAATACAGGGGACCACTGGACTTCCGAAGCGAGGCTCGACGGAAGTCTGAGCGGATGGAACGAACAGGGGAATTACTGGCGGTACAATGCCGGATCCAAACTGTATCATAATTATACCACCGGAGAAATGCGATATCGAGGCCGCCCCATGTGGTAGGACCGCCGAATCCGTGTTCGCATGAGGCCGGCCTCTTTCGTCTTCATCCTGCCCTCTTTCCCGAGAGTGGCGCTGTCCCTCCTACCTACTTGTAGGTGTTCACCTTATTCGGGATCGGGCTCTAATCGAATCGGATTTTTCGGACGTGGAAACCTCCCCGCTACACTGGAGCGGATTGTGGGAAATTCCCTTTCGAATCGGCCAGGAGATTCAATATCTCTTTGCGGACGCGGTTCGATTCCTCGCCGGTTCGATCTCGGGGCCGGGGTGCATCCACATCGATCCGCCTGAGGATACGCGTAGGTCTTTCGGAAAGGACGAAAATCCGGTCACTCAGGTACACGGCTTCGTCCACATTGTGAGTCACAAACAGGATGGTGTCCTTCCTCCGGGTCCATACACCCATCAGGAAGGCTTGCATGTCGTTGCGGGTCTGACTGTCGAGGGATCCGAACGGTTCGTCCATCAGCACCACTTCCGGATTCACGATGAGGGTTCTCGCGATGGCCACCCGCTGTTTCATCCCTCCCGATAGTTCCTTGGGGTATCTGTTCTCGAAGCCGGCAAGTCCGAAGTTACGGATATACTCCATGGCGGCGGAAGTGCGGTCTTTTTTGGCCACGCCTTTGATCTCGAGCCCCAATTCAATGTTCTGGATCGTAGTCCGCCACGGGTAGAGGGCGAACTCCTGGAACACCAGTCCCACCCGCTGGTCCCGCTTCGTAACGGCTTTTCCATCCAGCAAAACCTGTCCGCTCGTGGCGGATTCCAGCCCGGCGACGATGCGGAGAATGGTGGTTTTCCCGCAACCGCTGGGTCCAACGATGGAGACAAATTGCCCTTTCTCGATCCGGCAATCGAATCCCTTGATGACAATCACGGGTTCCGAAGATCGATCGGCCGGAAACAGTTTTGTCAGATCGGACAGTTCCAGGCTGATTGCCATGAGTGGTCACCTACCGCCAACGTATCAACCTTCGCTCCCAGAATCGTAAACCCCAATCAATCCCCAGGCCGATGATCCCGATGATCAGCATGCCCGCGATGATCTCATCCGGTCTCTGGATGTCCCGAGCCGTCATGATCATGTATCCCAAACCGTATCCCTGCCTGACACCGGTGAATTCCGCCGCCACCAGGGTCATCCAGCCGATGCCCATACCGATTCGCAACCCCGTCATTATTGCCGGCACGGAACCCGGTACCAGGACTTTCAAAAAAACGTCCCGGTTGGTGGCGTTCAGGGTTCGAGCGGCCTCGACGAGCAGTTTGTCGATGGAAAGCACTCCGGACACGGTGTTCAGCAGAATCGGGAAGAAGGCCCCCAGAAAAATAATGAAGGCCGCCGAGGGCGTTCCGATTCCGAACCACAGGATGGCTATGGGGATCCAGGCCAGGGGAGGTATGGGACGGACCATTTCGATCAGGGGCCCAAAAGCGTCTCGAAGCTTCGAGGACCACCCCATAGCGATTCCCATGGGAACACCCAGAATCACCGCCACACCGTAACCCAGGAACACGCGGTACAGACTATAGCCGATGTGCGCCTGCAGCGGATGTCCGGGGGGCATACCGACGGCGATCAGGTCTCTCAGCCCCAACGCAACGCTCACCGGAGAAGGCAGTTTGAACGCCGGTATCAACTCGAGAAGGCAGAGGCCCTGCCAAACGACAACCACCGCCAGGGGAGGAAGGAGACGCTTCCATCTCATCGCGATTGAAGGGATTTCAGCATGTCCGGACGAAGGAACCGCTCGGTGAAAGCTCCCGCATCCGGAACCTTGATGTATTTGAGTTCGGACAGAAACTCGACATACTCTTTCTCACCCTCTACGTTCAGCTCATACGTATAGTGCACGTTCTTCATGGCCGTTTCAACCGTCTTCGCGTCCATACCCGTATATTTCACCCCGATTTGCAGGGCCTCTTCAGGGTACGCGCCAATGTACTCGGTGGCCTTGACGTGCGCGCGAAGCACCCCTAGCACCCGGTTGGAGGCTTTCTCTAGAAATACTGAACTGGAAACCAGCACGCAGCAGGGGTGACCCGCCCAGATGTCATGGGAAGTGGCCAGGTTGCGTCCGACCCCCAGGGTATTCGCCTTTGACGGATACGGCTCCCAGGCCACAAAGGCGTCGATCTGGCCGGTACGAAGGGCTCCGATCATTTCAGGGGGCTTGACCACAATAATGTTTACTTTGCTCAGGTCCGCCTGCTGATCCGCCATGGCCTCACCGATGGCTTTTCTCAACAAAAAGTCCTGCACCGTGGAATGGCCCGGTACGGCCACTGTCTTGCCCTCCAGATCGGCCACTGAAACGATCCCCGATGCGTCCTTGGCCACCACCAGCGCGGATCCCTCGGTATTGACCTGAGCCACCGCGACAACGTCCGCTGCTTTGTTAGCCACGGCCGTAGTGGCGGGCGCTTCGCCCACGTAGGCCATGTCTAGGGCTCCCGCAGCGAAGGCGGTCATGATCTCGGGTCCGGCCCTGAAGATCCCCGCCACTTCCACGGACACCCCTTCCTCCCGGAAGAAGTTCTTTTCCAGCGCCACCCAGAGGGCCAAATGATGAATGTCGTTCTGCAGATAGGCCATTCGAACGGGTCTATCCGTTGCATGACCCTGCGTAAGCCCCATGAGCAGAAGGGAAAAAATAAGCACGGCCAACACGTTTCCAACGTATTTCATGATGCCCCTCCAAATCAGGCGATTTTCCTTTGCAGGGCCGCATCCTCCGCGTTGCCGCCCAGCAAGGATTTGGCCACAAGACTGGTCACATCCTTCATGGCCAGATGGGAGTTCGCGGCCTTGATGCCCACCTGGAGTCCGGCAAAACAGAAGGGACACGCGGAGATCAATTCCTGGGCGCCTGTCGCTTCGGCCTCTCTCACCCGGCGTTGAGCCATCTTTCCCTGTATGTCAGGGAAACCGGCCTTCACGCCTCCTCCGGCGCCGCAACATCTCGAGTATTGACGTATCCGTTCCATCTCGACCAGCTCAATGCCGGGAATCGCCCGGATAACGCGTCTTGGCGCTTCGAACACGCCCGCAGCCCGTCCCAGGTGGCATGGATCGTGGTACGTAACCTTCGCTTCCACCGGATGCCGGAACTCGAGTTTCCCTTGTTCGATCATCCTGTCCAGGAATTCCACCATGTGCAGCACTTCGAAATTCAATTTCCCCACCAGAGGATAGTCCTCCTTGATGGTCTTGAAGCACCCCGCGCAGGAACTGATGAGCGTATGGATCCCGAGTTCGTTGAAATCTTCGATATTATCGGAAGCGATGCGCTCGAATTCGGCATCCCCCATCCTGAGCAGAACGCTCCCGCAGCATCGTTCCCGGCCGCCCAGGCAACCGTAGTCCACCCCGGCCGCCTCCAGCACGTTGATGGTATTGACGGCTATCTGCCGGACGTTTGCGTCATATACGGCCGTACAGCCTAAGAACAACAACACCTTGGCCTGGGTTTTCTTGATCTCCCTCGGCTCATCGGCGATCAGTTTTTCTTTCTTGGCTCTTCGAGCCCACTTGGTCCGCGCCTGTCTCGGCTGCTGCCACGGGTTGTCGTACGCCTTTACGCTTTTCACCAGCGGCTTCTGCGACTCCAAAGGACCGTAACCGGCGGCTACGATGAGTTCGCGAATGTTCTCCCAGAGATTGACCGTATCCAGATTCGCCGGGCAGACGATCTCGCACTGGCCGCACGTCGAGCATTCGTACAGATGCGCGGCGAAGGTCTGGACCATATCGTCCGTCACTTCCGGAACACGGAACAGACCCCGGATGATCTTTTTGAGAGGCTGTCCCACGCCCGGACTTCGCAATATCCGCCCGGCCATTCCATGCTGGGCCTTTACGATTTCGAGAAACTCCCGCGCCTTGGTTCGCGGAATGAGGTCCTCCCGCCGGTCCTGATCGTACACAGGGCACCAGTTCAGGCATTCTCCACAGCGCGTGCACGCTTCCAACTGCATAAGCCGATGGGCGCTCAATCGCTCGATGGGTACGATGCGGGCGGGCTTGGACGCCCCGGTCATCCGGTCTTCCGGCCTCGAGGGCTCCTGTCTTTCCGGCTCGGGCTCGTCCGGTTTCACCGTTAATACCTGCTCGAGGGCGTCCGGAGCGGCTTCTCTCTCCGATGCGTCTTCGACGTCTGCCGTCCCTGACGTGGGTCTCGAGTCTCGAAGTTCCGTTTCCGGCTCGATATTAGGGGTTTTCGCGGATTCGTTCTCCGGCATGATCCTATTCCTTATGGACTTAACATAGAGTCTCCGGCCCCGTGCGCCGTCCGGCGGACGGAAGCCGGGACCTGCGGCAAAGCAGGCTCGTTTCCTGTGGAACCGTCCGCGCGCCGCTTATTCAAGCGTCCTTCTTTAATGAACGTATTATCAAGTTAAGAGGCACGGTAATCGCATGTTTCAGCTTGCCGAACGGCAGATACATCAGAAACAGGATCCACATCACTGCATGTATATACCATAACACATTAAACGCGCCCTGCCAGTCCAATCCCCACAGAGCCCATAATCTTGAGAACGCCAGGCCGAGAAACGAATATCCCGCCACATCGACCGGAAGTCCCGTGATAAGGATTCGGGCGCCCTCCAGGGCGAATCCGCTCAACGTCAACAGGCCCACCAGGGCCAGCGTGATGTTGTCCTGTTCCTCGGTCAACACATGTTGCGGCTTCCAGACCAGCCGCTGCCCGGCGGCCCAGAACACGCCCACGAGAATCATGAGGCCCAAAAAATCGTTTATGAAAGCCACGAACCAGTGGTTTTTGTCCAGCAACGCCACGGCGATGTCGCTCTCCGGATTCAGTCCGAACCAGATCATGGTGAGCAGGCTCAGGAACAGGCGGCCCATGAAAGCAAGAAAAATCGTCGAATGGATCGTCCATCGTTTGACGCTCTCTTTCAGAATCCTGCGCTGAAGCAAAACGTCGAAAAGGAGGGTGCTCAGAACCGTGCCTATGTGACGGGAGAACACGGTGTCCCATGTCAGTTCTGAAAAGGCCGCTACTTTTCCATGCGTGGACTTCGTTTCTCCGGCCACGCTGCCTTGGAACCAGAAGGCGACCATGAGGAACAATCCCGCCACAAGCACGATCAATGTAACCCAGAACATCCAGTGACCGATGCTTAACGGGGCGTTGTGACACATGACGCAAAGAAAGCTCTTGGCCGGCGGCGTCGCGGCCGAAGCGCCAACCGCGTTTCCGGAGTAGTGACATCGATCGCACAACTCCCGGTCCGTGGCGACCGTCATCCGGTGATCCGATAACCGGATCGGCTCCCCCTTGTCGTCCAGATGCGCCAACCGCACTCGACGGTCCGCGGGGTCCAAAAGTACGAACCTGGAATCCGTATGACACGCCTCGCATCGAACTCGTAAGTGCGGCGACGCCTGCGTCCCTGCTTCGCCGTGCACCGCGTGGCAGCCCAGGCATTGGACCCCTTCCACGCTCCGATGCGGAGACCGGGCAACGTCCGTGTGGCAGTGGATACAGGCAGCCCTGGAGTGTCGTGATACGCTGGTGGGGTCCTCGTTCACCTGCAACGAAACCGGTTTACCCTGCACGTCGCCCCGACAGGATTCCTGCGCGTGGCACTCCTGACAAAACGCCCTCGAGGACATCACCCCTTCGTAGGTTGCTATGTTTCGCCGGTGATGGCAGTCCAGGCACTCGCGTTTTTCGGTCGGTAACGTCACACGCTCGCCATAAGGGGTTACTGCCGCCCACGCCGTCAGGCCGGCAATCAGAACCAGAGAAACCAACACGATCTTCTTCATGAGAGTACCAATCCCCTTACCGATCGGACGAATCCATTCCTAAGAATCGAAATTGGCCTTGCAGCGGCCGAATTCCCCTCCGCCCTTCAACGTGTCATCGGAATCGGTCTACTTTCCCGAGGCCCCCGACTCCTGTTTCGAAGTCACATAATCTTCCCATACACCGGCATGATCTTTTTTCATCCTCTCGACGGTGATCTTGCCCGTGAAGATCGACGTGTCCACGGGGTACACTTCCGGGCGAAAATGAACCGTAACCATGTGAATGACGATTTTCAGCGTGACCGCCATGATCGCTTCATAGAGATGAAGGACTTGGGCAAGATTTACGAAGTATCCCGGGAGCACACTGGAAAAGGATTCGGGAAACCACAGCACGAGCCCAGTCAGCCCCATGGTGTTCATGCCCAGGAAAAACGCCCAATAGTCGAACTTTTCCACGTAGCTGAATTTGTCAAATTCGGGAGGCGTGCCGCGACGGGCGAAAAAAAAGCGGAAATGCTGGGACATATCCTTGAAGTCCTGCATCCGTGGGAGCAATGAATAGGGCCCTTTCCATTTACCCTTCAGCACCAGCTTGTAATAAAAGAACCACACAAGATGGACTACCACACAGGCGTATGTCATTACGGCAAGGAATCGGTGCAGATTCCCTGCGTTTTGCGATCCCCCCAGAACCCACATGACGGCCCTGGCCCAGAACTGATCGCTGAAAGCCAGAGAAAGCCCCGTGATGGCCAGGCCCGAAAATCCGATGAGAACCACCAGGTGAAGGAATCTATGCAGCACGCTGAAGCGCCGTACCATCTCTTCCCGCGGACTATTCGGTTGCATGTTATTGTTTCCTCAGCTTTTCATGAAGTTCCCGCAGAATCCAGAGAAAGGTATGCCCGAAGAACAGTACGAGAACCAGGGCCACGACGACAAAGGCGATGATTTTCACTCGATGAATCAGCACCAAGGTTTTCTGTTTTTCGAGTTCTTTCTCCGGCAGACTCTCGAGTGTATCGTGAATGACAAAGGCGGTGAACTCTTCGCTCGCCTGTGGATGACAGCGCGCGCACGCTCCCAATGCCGCGTCCCGCTTCTTGAGCGAAATCACGTCGTGGGCGCCGTGGCAATCCGAACAAAAGGCGGACTTTTCATCTCCCAGAAATACCGCCGTCCTGCCGTGGTAATTGTCGAGATAACTGATCCATTGCGCCTCATGACAGGAACCGCAGACGTCCGCCATCCTCCGGCCGTTGTCCAGCCTCGATAGGCCCGAAGGCGTGTAATGCGAAGAATGGCAGTCCCCGCACGTCGGAGCCTTCTTTTTCGCCCCCGTGCTTTCATCCGAGGACGGGACGGCCCGGCCGGTCTCCTCCGTCAACGCCTTGGCATGGGCTCCTTGCTGCGCGCGTTCGCAGGCAACTTTGTGACAGGATTTGCACCGAGTGTAATCGAAGGTTCGGGTAGCCGAATCTCTCAGCTCTTCGGGATCTTTGAGGTCCGGGTGTTCCCTGCCATCCTTCACCATGGTCCCATGGCACTTCTCGCAGGTAAGGGACGCGTGAGCCGATTCGGCGTAGAGATTCATATCCACGAACCAGGTCGAATCGGGGTCCGGCGTCTGTCTCGCATGGGAAGCAGCGGCGGTTAGGTTCAGGAACCAAAGGAGGAAACCGATCAGAAACACTCCCGGCATAACGAACCGGCGAGCCTGCAAGGTCAATCTTTTAACGAGAGCAGCCCTTTTCAATGTTGTCCCTTTCCTGCCTCTGTTTTCAGGCGCCACATGAGTGCCGGCTCTTTTCCGCAGCCCTCGGGGTCCAAAGCGTTCAGAGCGTCACATACGCCGGGGCAGTCCTCGGTCGTGCGACACGCTGCGGAAATACAGTTCGAGAAACAGGGTCGCGTACACGTGAAGCAGGCGGAACAGTTCCTCGGCATGTTCCGTGGTTTCTTCGTTGAGATCGATCCGACGTTTCATGCTTCGTAACAGCTCCGTCGTCCGCCCGGCCGCGCGGATCAGGGGTTCGTGTTCACCCGCCCGGCCGATCATGTGCCTGCTTTTTTCCAGCACCCTCACCCGGTTCCACATGCTTTCAAGAAATACTCGTATCTTTTCCGGCTCATAGACTTTGGCCCCGATCCTCCATCTGATCGGCAGGATTTCCAACCCCACGGACACGATTCTGCTGTTGCTCAATTCCCTTTTGAGGTCTTTCAGCAAGGCGGATCGCTCCCGATCTCCAAGAAAGGCTCGGCCCTCCGTGGGTTCCGCGGTATTGACAGGCGCTTTTCTCATGTCCCGGAAGATGATATCAGCCAGCCGGCCATTGGCTTCAGGATAGTGAGGATGCTCGAAATGGGGGCCAAACAGTACGAACGCGCCCTCCCCCATCCGCGAACGCACCACCGCCGCCCGATCGATCAGGGTATCCCTGGCAACGGTTTCGTCCACGAGGAACAGCGTCTTATCGGAGAAGTCCTCGTAATAAGCCAGGACCTCGACCTCCTGCGTGGCCGTCATGGAAGGTCCGCCGTACATGGGCGCTGCAATCCGGTGAGGGCCGCGGAATTGGCTGACGCCATTGACCCTGAGTATCACTTCTTCGCGAACGGGATGAAAAACAAAATCGCATCCGTACGCGGTGCAGAACTTATACGCCATACGCGTGGGTTCGGGTAGTGTTTTCGCCAGGTTGGCGATCTTCACGTTGACATAATTGAACAAATTCAGAGGGGTCTTTGAAGACCTTAGCGGTAGATACGCGCCCGCACAGGATCCGATGTAGAGGCCTCCCCGGCGTACGAACGCCTCGATACGGCGGGCGCCTTCCTCGCCCAGCGCTTCGGCCACGGCAAACGTATCACCGCCCGAAACGGCCAGCACGTCCAGGTCCTTCAAGCCGCCGGAGCGAAGACGGGCTTCGTCCAGGAAATCGAGATCATGAAAACCCATCAGATCGAACGCCTCGACGAACCAGAGCCATGAATGGGACGTTCCGGCGCCCGCATAGATTCCGATCTTCGGGTAACGGAGCAACCGACCGCCGACTCCGTTTTCGGACAGCTCGCTCCGTCCGCTTCCCGCATCCCGGAAGTGCAGTTTTCCACCCCTGACCAACTGCGCGTTGATCGAAGCGTAAAATCCATGAACGTCCTCGCGCATGTCGCCTCAAACCGCAGAGTGGACCGGTTCTGGAACGCGAGCCTCTCTCGAACGATCACCCCCCGGCCGACCCGTGTCGGCAGGCAGGTCGGGGGGGCAGGAGGTTGAGAACGCCGACGTTCGGAAACTGGTTCTACTCTCTTCCCGGAACCCGAACGCGGGTTCCGGGCGTTTTTTCCTGATTGTTGCGTGCGGGGTCTCCTCAGCAGCCCGTTGAAAAAGCCGGGTTGTTACAGGCCGTTGAAAAACGATGAGATGCAAGGCGCGCAAATCCCGAGGAATGAAGGCGTACATAGAGTACGTCGCAGTGACGAGGGATGAAGCGCAACGCCGCGGATCGCGTTTTTCAGCGGCCTGTCAGGACAGAAGGTCCCCCACTACGATATCCAAGACTTCCCTATCGAGTTCCAGCTCGGTTCCGATCCTGCTCATCTCGAGCAGGTTTTCCTCGGTCAGTTCCGGCGCCATCACCGCAAAAATGGGATGGATTCCGAACACATAGGCCACGGCCATCCTGCGTTCCCACCATTCTCCCTTGTCGCCCGAGATGGAGAAGTCGCCGAAAAGCGGCTGCTGAGGACTCCAGGGGCTGAAGATACCTCTTCCCGGCAGGAACACGGTTCCGGTCAGCGAAGACAGCGAGGCCTCGATGGCAGCGGCGTCGGTCTTTCCCGCCTTCCCGGACAGCTCGGCCACAGCGGCGGCGTCAACGCCCTGTTTGGCGCAGGCTTTCATCAACCGGCATGCGGCCTCGGCGGACAATCCCAGTTTCTTGAAGCCCAGCAAGGCCTCCACGTCCGTCACTCTGAAGCCCGGCTCATCCGTACCCGGATCCGTCCGTTTTTTTGGATCCGCGTCCAGAAACACGAACGTGTGGCTGGGATAAGGGGTATTGTAACAGGCGCTGTATCGATGAACCAACGGGGCGAGCCAATCTTTTACGTCGCCCTCCCCCAGGGCCGCACAGATGTCTTCGACCCCTTTCTTCCCCACTGACGCCCCGTTCTTGATACTCGAGAGGACCTCGAAGGCGGCGTCGACAAACGCTTCGGGATCGGCGATCTCCAAGAGACCCATTCCTCGGAGTGCGATGCCTTTGAGATTCTTTTGTCCGAACAGTTTCCCAAAGCCGAAGCGATCCCCGCTGGACCAGTAGTTCACCCCCACCTGAGCGATATCCGAGCCTCCCTCGCCGGCCGGGCCGACGGCCAGGACCTGGATCAGATCATCCCCCAATGTCCTCCGCAGAGCGTCCGTGGTCTGCCAGAGGTTTTTTCCCCAAAGTTCCGATGCATCGGAAATATCGGCCACACCGTCATGGATCCACAAGTAGACCGGTTTGTCGGAACGGCCTTTGATAACTGCATAATCAAATCCGGCGTACTTCAGTTCAATTCCGGCATGGTACGTTACAGGGGCGTGGCATACCTTCCCGGTGACCGGACTCCGGGCGGTGATCACGGCCAATGAGGAGGCCGGATACAGAGTGCCGGTGAGCAGACCGGCGCCCAATACGATAGGCTCATCTTCCTGATATTGTTCATACAGGGCCTTGGTGATGCCCGCTCCACCGATCTTTTCCGCAACCAGGTCCTCGTCCAGATCATATTCCGAAACCTCACCGGCCTCCAAATCCACGATGAGAATCCTCTCGGACGACAGGTATTCCATATCGGTCTCCTTATGATTCCAGAGTGATGGCGTCCACCGGACAGACTTTCACGCACATGGGCCCATACTTCATTTCCTCGCACAGGTCGCAAGGCTCCCGGAGCAGCATGGGTTTTGCCGAGGCGTCCTCGTCTTTCTTTTCGCCGGAAGTATCCTCGTCTCCGGAGGCCCCGATGATTTTGACTTCGACGCCTTCCGGGCGGGCCACGACCAAGCGCTCTTCTTCTTTCAGGATCACGCCGAAGTAGTTCTTTTTCTCACGGCCCCGGTACAGCACGATGCACGCGGACAGAAAAGCGAAACCATCATCCCTGTGGTACCCGCAGGCCATTTCACAGGCCATGCATCCTATACATTTCAATGCGTCGATGTTGACTCCCATGGTTGCAGTCCCCTTGTGATTGATGAGATCCATAGATAGTTTCCATCCAGCAATGGCCCTTTTTCACAATTTCGGCGTCAATCCGCGCGATTCCTTGTGCGACGCACCGCTCGTACGCCTCCGCGGAATCGTTTGATTTCCTTGAACTTATAAAAAATGACACATTTCTGATCCGGAAACCCCATAGCGCCCACATTTCATTCTTTGGATGGGCGCTAGATCGAGGTCGAAAAAAACCGACCGTCATAAGACGCCTGGAGTTAAGGGTCCGGATCGGGCCTTGAAGACAACCCGATTGGGATAGACGGATCGAAGTCACACAGCGTCCACCTCCGGCCGGGTTTCGGTCGAGACGCCTGCTTCACCGAATAAAAAAGCCGTATAGCCAACATTCAGAGACAAATCAAGCAAAATATCTGATGTTTTAATGTTTATAATTTTTCCTTGACACGCCCCAACCCGTATGTCATATAGCTTCGTACGCGTTTATCACAGGACGGCGGAGCACGAATCCACGCCTTCGGTCAAAGTTCGTGATGCATTGGGCTCCCCCCTGTCATCCCCTCCAACCAAACCATCAGGGTATGCCCACCCGGATTCATAGGGCCCGGTCATCATGTTCAAAACAGCTAAGTTCAGTAGAATATCTGAAAATATCGTTCAACAGATCCGGCAAGCCATCCTTCAGGGAAAGCTCAAACCCGGCGACCGACTGCCTTCGGAAAAAGGGCTTGCCGAAGATTTCGGAGTCAGCAAAGCTTCCCTCAGGGAAGCGTTCAGAGCCCTCGAGGCCTTGGGCCTGCTGGAGGTCCGCCAAGGCGTCTCCGGCGGCGCCTTTATCCGGCAAGTCGATGAAAAAACCGCTCGTGACGCCCTCACCAATTATCTCTACTTTCACAACCCCTCCATTGCGGAACTATCCCAGGTGAGATGCATCATCGAACCTCAATTGGCGGAGATCGCCGCTCTGGCCGCGTCCGAGGAAGAACTCGATCAGCTCGAGGAAGGACATCAGGAATTGAAGGCGTCTCTGAGTGACGATGATTTCAACCACTCAGTGGAGATCGATTTCCATCGTCGGATCGCCATCATAGCGAACAACCCGTTCATCTGCCTGATTATGGACGCCGTACGAGACATGCTCGTTGGCATAAAAGATCTGATTCAGACGGATCGCGATTTTTCGGAAAAAGTGTATCTCGCGCACGATCGCATATTGATTGCACTGCGGGAACGCGATCCTAATAAAGCGCGTATCGAGATGTTCCGCCACGTCAAGGAGGTCGAGCAGAGCCTGATCGTTTTCAAACAGCGGCACAGCTCGCTCCGGGATTCCGATCTCGACGGCCGGCGCGTCATTCGGGCCGGCAATGAAACGTCCTAGTGTAATCGGTGCGATCCGTCACCTGAACTCTGCGCTTCGGAACAAATTAAGAAAGATCCAAGAGATCTATAGGAGGTTCGAACATGCATTACATGTTTGACGAAGAGCACGTCGATCAAGGCGTACTTAAGGAGCTGCGGTCCATCGTAGGAGAGAAGAACGCCACTGCAGCCAAGCACGTCCGTTTCGCCTATTCGTACGACATGTCGTTCGTGCAGCCGAAAATGCCGGACTACGTGGTGATGGCTCAGACGGTGGAAGAGATACAGGGGATCCTTCGCCTGGCCAATAAAGAGAAGATCCCTGTGATACCTTTCACGGCGGGGACCAATATCGGCGGACTCTGCATCCCCGAACGCGGCGGCATCCTGCTGGATCTGAAACGTATGAACAAGATCATCGATATCGACACCGAATCGCATTATGCGGTCATCGAACCCGGTGTGTCTCACGGCCAGCTAGCAGAAGCGTTATATAAGCACAAACTCCGTTTCGGGTGGCCGGTGGGACCGCCTTCCGCCTCCGTGGCTTCCTGCGCCATATCTCATGGGATCGGCGGGCTGAACGCGCGATATGGGCTCAACAGCCAGGAAATCACCAGCATGGAGGTGGTTCTGCCCACGGGAGAACTCGTTCGCGTGGGGTCCTGCGCCATTCAGGAGAATGCCTGGCACAGCGTGTTGCCTATGCCCCAACTGGATGGACTCTTCAAAGGGTGGCTGGGTTCCACCGGAGTCGTCACCAAGCTGGGTATCGGAGTGCACCCCATTCCTCCTGTGCTGAAAGTCTTCACCGTATCCTGCAGCACCGTGGAAGATATGTATTCCTATATGTTGAACCTGAGCAACTATGAAATCTGCGACGATTTGACCGCCGTGTCCTGGTGGCTCGCCCAGGTTCCCATTCCGTATCCGTATCGTCCCAAGCCCGACGGGGCGCCGGAATGGTTCAGCTTCGCCAATACCAACTCCTTTACGGAAAAGGAAAAGGAAGCCCGGGTGGAAATCTGGGAAACGGTTGTCGAGGAAGAAACGAAAAAGGGGACCTCCATCAAGGTCACCCAGTATCCCGAAGAGGCGCTCCGCGCCCGGACCCAGTTGCCCAGCCAGATCGTCGGCTCGACCAAGAACTACTGCAAAATGGCGGGGGCCGGAATCTCCTGGCCGGGAACGTTCACTCCGGCGAAGAAATGGGCTCCCGTGTACAACCGTTGGAAAGAAATCCTCATCAATGCAAACCTTTCACCCTCCGTTCGCATGTCTATGTACCGGGGAGTTCACTACGGTATGCTCAGGGCGATGATTCCGTTCAACAAACAGAATCCGGACGACGTTGAAAACGCCCGGCGCGCCATCGTGGACTGCCTGAAAGCGGATCTTGACGAAGGCGGCCTCCCCTATAAGCCCCCTGTGGACTTCGCGGAGCAGATCAATCAGCGGGCTCATCCGGGATATTTGATGCTGTTGAAACGTGTGAAATCCATGCTCGATCCGAACGATATCATGAATCCCGGAAAGCTCGGAATATGACACCCGATACGCAGAGAAGTTCAACAACCCTTTGTCCATAAAGGGGGCAGGGAGGATATCAATGAAGTGGAACATACCGTCTCTGAAAGATCTTGAACGATATTACTGGAGATGCACCGCATGCGGCACCTGCCGAACCGCCTATAACTACGGACCGCCGCCCGTTGCCAAGCCCATCTGCCCGGCCGGTACGGAATTCGGTTTCGAAGGGTTTTACTCTTCCAAGGGAAAAGCGGCCTTTGCAAGGGGCCTGGCGGCGGGTGTGCTGACGTTCGACGACCCCGAGTTCCTCGAAGCCGTATATAAATGCACCGTATGCGCGGGTTGCCAACACCAATGTCAGGTGGACTTCAAGCCTTATATCCCCGAAGTGATCGAGGCCATGCGCCGGGAGGCGGTGAACGCTGGTGCGGGGCCCATGCCGCTGCAGAAAAATCTCATCCAGTCCATGAAGAACTACAACAACCCGTACCAGGGACCTAGAAGGGTGCGTACGGACTGGACCCGGCCCTTCAAAAAAGCCAAGAAACCGATCAAGGACATCAACAAGGAGCACGCGCCCATCCTGTTCTACGTGGGTTGCACGGGAGCGTTCAATACCGCGGCCCGCGCCGTTCCAACAGCCACGGCTTCCATTTTTCAGAAGTTGGGTCTGGATTTCGGCATACTGGGAGAAAACGAAGTGTGCTGCGGCTCGACGGCCATGCGCGTCGGCGACGCCGAAGAATTCAAACGCGTGGCTTCGGCCAATCTCGAGACATTCAAGAAGCTGCACGAAGAACGCGGCGTCAATCGGATTATCACGTCCTGCGCAGGCTGTTACCGCGCCATCAAAAAAGACTATGTGCTCGCGACCGACTACAACGAGATGATGGAGGGTATTGAGGTCATTCACACGGCGGCTTTTATTCACCGCCTGCTCAAGGACAAGGAACTGGCATTCTCAAAGGAGCTTCCCTGGAGGATCACGTACCATGATCCCTGCCACACGGGCAGACACCTGAACACATTCATCGTGGACAAAGACGGCTCCCAGCTTTGGGAAGGCGCATACGTGGACATGGACGAAAGCGATTGTCTCTACGACGAGCCGAGGGAGGTCTTGCAGGCGATTCCGGGAGTGGAACTGGTCGAGATGGAACGCATCCGGGGCAATTCATACTGCTGCGGAGGAGGGGGAGGCGTGATGACCGGTTTCGGCGAATGGGCCAAAAAGAATGCGTCACTTCGAATACAGGAAGGCATGGAAACCGGCGCGGATAAGATGGTGTCCATCTGCCCCTTCTGTCACTACAATCTCAACGAAGGCGCCAAAAGCATCGGCAGCGATATCCGGCTCGTCGACCTGGTGGAAATGGTGGATCAGGCGTTGGGCGGATAAGCCTGAAACGTGTTACAGGGGCGCGCCAACTGCTTCGATGCTTGGATGCGTCTCCGGAAGAGCTAACATCAGCAACCCGGGAAGGAGGTGCGGATCGGAACGGATTGGCAGAAGAACTGACAAGTAGATCGTAGTTCAAACAGGCGTTACTGCCCCAAATGCATAGGAGGGGAAAATGAAAAGACTGTTCGTTGTTGCACTCTGTTTGCTGGCCGCCACGCTCTTGTGGACGCCTCGATTCGCCGGCGCTGAAGAACCGGTGAAGATCGGGGTCATCGTGCCGCTTTCCGGCATAGCGGCCCAAGGTGGAGTCGAGTTGCGGGACGGCATCGAGATGGCCGCTAAAGAAAAAAAGACAGTCCTGGGACGTCCCATCGAACTCATTGTTGAAGACACTCGAGTAAAACCCGATGTAGCGGTGAGCAAAGCGGAAAAGCTGGTTTACAAGGACGGCTGCGTCGCCCTGATCGGTGTGTTTTCGAGCGGCGTCGGTCTCGCTATCGCCAAGAACATCGACAAATTGAACGTTCCTTTCCTTACCACTCACGTGATGACCAGCGAATTCTACGGCCTTCACCCATTGGTGTTCCGATCCGGCCAACTTGCCAACGATCAGACCGCCGTGGGCAATGTAAAAGGCATCCTGGCCACTCCTGACCTGAAGAACAGAAAATACTATGTGCTGGTCCACGATTACGCATGGGGGCACGATGGCGGCGAGCGGTTTGTGGCCCTTGCGAAAGAAAACGGCATCGAAGTAGTGAATCCCGACTTCGATAAGGCTCCCATCAATACAACGGACTGGTCCACCTACATCAGCAAGATCAAAGCTTCCGGAGCGGACGGGGTCTACATCGTACTGATCACTACGGTCATTCCGGTGTTCACCAAACAAGCGGACGAATTCGGACTGTTTGAAAAAACGAGACTGGTATCCGCCGCCGCTCCCGGAGTGACGGAGCTAGAAGCCGGCGGAAAGGCATGCTACGGCATATTCGGCGCTTCCTGCTATTCCTGGGACATCGACACTCCGGCGGCGAACGATTGGGAAAAGAAATATTGGGAAATGTACAAAGC
>JACQYL010000092.1 GCA_016208165.1 Deltaproteobacteria bacterium | reverse complement strand
GCCCAAGCATGCGGCCGGTGCCGGCCGCGCGAAGACTGTTTCACCGAACGTGCCCTTTCAACAGGCCGTTCCCAGCACTCAGCATATGGGCAGTTTCGACCTGTTCCGCCAGACCCTCTCGGACTTCTCGAGAAGAGTTGAGGCCATACGAGAGAGCCCGGAGGACTCCTATCTGCTGAACACCGAGATGGTCTATCGACTTCTCGGAGTCCTCGAGAACCTCGGCCATCTGACCGAGAGGAACCACACAGTTCTCGAGATGTTGCTTCAAAAGAATGGGCCAAGTCATCTTTCAGAACACCCGTTAACCGACAAAGAACGCCATCAACAGGCGCTCACATTACCCAATTCACCGCACAGACTGGCCCCCGAGAACTTGTCCGTTTCCGAGGCCTGGGCAACGAACCTTGACCAGGATAAAACCGGTAAGAAGCGGCGCGCCCGGGAGGTTCTCGGAGTTCTCGAAAACAAGGGTGCGATCACCTACGAAGACCTCCGGAATCAGTTGACTCCCGTGATCACATACAACCGCGTCACCGCTCTGGTTTCAGAAATGATCCGCGACGGGATCCCTCTGACAAGGGAAGGAAAGCCTGTCAAAGTGAGCCTTGAAAAGGTGTGACGGGGTCAAATTGAATTTCCGGAAATGTTTCGCGTCCTCGCTGCTTGTCGTTTTTGAAAAAGCGCTTCCCCACGAAAACCAGCCCCAAATGCCCCAATTTTTCTGCCCTGCCGGCCGCATGACGTCGCCAAGAATCAGTGGCCCTCGGCCCTGTTATTCTTCAGTTCCTTCCAGAATTCTCCAAAACTCCTCACTTTTACCCTCGGATCGCTGTCCAAACCGGTCTTTACAAGCGCATCATTTAGCCTTTTAACCGCCTTTTCGGTTATTCCCACGCTGATTACCGGATCAAAACCGGCATCAAGGCATTTCCGGACATTCAGGAGCGCCTGGACCTTGGCCTTCCCGCACTCCATGCTTTCGATCTCGAAGGCGGCTTTTTGATTGCCCTTGAAAGCCACTAGGTCCACTTCCTGGCCGCCGCCCAACGAAAAATCTATCTCAAACCGCCATCCATCCCGCTTCAGGCCCTGTCGGATCGCATTGACCACAAGCTCATGAACAGGTCCGCCTTTTCTTTTCGTCTCTCCGATCAGTCCAACCCTCTTGAACCAGCCTTCACCGGTCCGTTCCATCTTCTCGTTTATCAAACCTTTCTGGATAAGAAGCCCCTTTATCCGTCCACCGGAGTGGGGACTCCATCCAAGGCGGCTGTACCGGTCGTACACCGGGTCATTCGCATGAAGAATCACATCAGCGAGAAACTCCTGCTCCTCCGGAGAGAGTTCTTTATTTATCCCACCCTCATGACCTTCACCGTCCTCTTTCTTTGACGGCCGCTCCTGCTTTTGCGGCCCAGCCTCGATCTCGACCTGTTGAGCATCAAACCGGGGCATCCATTCCCGGAGCATTTCATTGGTGACCGCCCCTTTGCGGATCTTTACTTCCGGGAACCTGACCAGGAAAGGGGAATAAAGGCCCCGGCCTTGGAGCTTGACGATCCCAAAGCCCGTGTCCAGGTTGTTGAAGTACTTGCGCTTCTTATAATCCAAAGCCATCGCAGCGCCGAGGGCGTTGATGTTGTCCTCGTACTTCATGCTCATGCCTATGGTGGTGTACGTATTGTTCAGGGCAGGGGTAGAAATCTTCGACGGCTCCTGATCGATGACCACGACGCCCTCTCCGAACTCACGAATTTCACGTATCAGGATATCCGTGATTGGCTCTTCGCCGGAAAGTTTTTCCTTCTTCCGGGACATCATGTGGTGGGCTTCCTCAATCAAAATCATGTGCTTCAGCTTTTCCCGAGGCCCCGACTCATTCAGCCGGTAGTGGTGAATCCACAAAAGCAGTGATTCCACAAAAAACGGCTTGTCCTTTTCCGGCAGGGCCTCCATTTCGAAGATGACGTTCCTTTTCAGAAGGTCGGGGATCGGCATCGGCGGTCTCCGGACGTTGTACATTCTTGAAATATCACCGGTGGAGACCCTCCGGAGCGCCCGCATGGTAGAATCCCACCAGTCCGCCCTCCTGCCTCTCGCGGTCTGCGTGATGACCACGTTGTGGACATCACGGAAGCATGCAGCGCCGTCCATATATTGCTCCAGGATGTCGAACACCCCGAAACCCAGAAAATAGGCGTCGCCCATGATCTCCATGAGCTTTCGGTTCCAGATGTTTTGGCTGACGCCGGGCGGCGGGATCATGGGATTAAAATAAAAGGGCGACAGATCCTTTCCCACCGTGAAAACCAGGATCTCTTTTCCGGCGGTAAACTGCCGCAGTCGGGGATTCTCCCTGTCCAGCAGGTCCCTATAGTTTCGTTTCCAGTCAAAAATCATGAACGGCACGTTGTCCCGCAGCAGATTCAGGACAAGAAGAAGACCGGTATTGGTTTTCCCGCTTCCGGTGGAGCCGAAAATGGAAGTGTGCCGGATGATCTCCGCGCGCCTCAAACCAAAGGTCTGTTCCTGGGGTATCTGGCCGTGGTAGACCCGGCCCAGACAATAGTCTCCCTCGGTCTGTTCGGGTTGGGGCACGTCCAGAAGGATCTCATTGTCCTCGAAATAGTCGGGGCTCAGTTTCTTTCGCGCCAGCATGTGGATGTAGCGCTCAATGCTTTGGTCCTTAGTCGCTTTGTAGGCGATCCACAGGTCATGCGCCTTCTGTTTTCCGATCCTTGGCCCGAGCTTTGTCATGAGGTCCTTTATTTCCTCGCTCATAGCCTACAGTTGGGGAACTGCCAGATATACCTTTCGATGGAGCCGGGCCTGTCCTGACATCCCTCCGCAGTGCTGGCCTGTCCCGCATACCGGATGTTCATGAGCCTACCGGGCGCGGCGGCGACCCTCCACCCAAAGAAAAGGGAGGGGGAGGAGGGGGTGAGATAACCGCGAGAGCCGCAACCTTTTTCACGCCATCTCAAGCATCTTTTCCAACCGTGCTTTCGGGGAGAGTTCCCGCATCGCTTCGAGCGCCTTAATTACGAGATTCTGTTCGTCCTTGAACAGCTGCGTTTTGCGCTGCCTTTTTCGCTCTTCAAGCGTCTGGATCTCCCGCTGGAAACCCTGCCTGAGAAAATCGATGCTCGGCTTGTACCCAGGAGCAAATCGGGACAGTTCTTCGAGCTGTGAAGTGAGAACGCTGATGTCCGTGTCCATTTTTTCCATCATTTCCTTCTCTTCAACCCTTCGTTCTTGCCAGTGCTCCTTCAGAAACGAGACGAATGTCCGGAGCAGGTCTGCATCGTCTTTCAGTATCTGAAGGGTGTTGTCCCGGTCTTCGCCCTGGTCTTTTCCCAAAAAGTCGGCCCGAAGCGTCCGAATACTCCGAATCTCCTGGTATTCGATTTGCCACTCTTCTCCAAGCTCTGGGACTGCGTCCTCCTCGATTAGATCCATGACCGAGATTTCCCGCGCAACTTGCTCCGGCCGGGATCCAAAATCCAGGTAATGGGAAAACCGCTCATACGGGTTTTCCAACTGGTCCTGCATGATTCCACCTCCAAGAATTCATTTGAGGAAACTATGACGCCGGGAAATATAGCTTTGGGTGGAAAGGATCTGCCGAAAAAGAGGGATGGCTCCAGAAATGAAAAGTGTCATCCAAGACTGGACAGAGAGGTAATGCTGGTGCCCCTCAGATCGCACGGGGATTCAATTTAAAGCGCAACCTAAATTTGCATTTTTCTGATGAACTCGAAGAAAATCTGGTTATCCAGATAGCCCATGAACTCCGAAAGATGCGAATCGCCGGTTCCGCCACTCGGCACAACAGGGCTGTAGCACCTGGTAAGGCGGTAGTTTTCCATGTGCGGCTCGTGGTATGAATCCAGCCAGGACGCCACTTCATCCTCATCAAAGCCATCGTTCAGCATCTTCTTTGCTTCCTGCTCGATATCGAGAACCTCGCACACAATGGGAAGATCCGGGTAGTACTTCATGAGCTTTGCTCCCGGCCGTATTTTCCTTTGCCAGGGCTGGATATAGGAAGCGGCTTGCTCCTGGGCGCTTCTCTCCGCTTCCACCATCTCCTCGAAGGAGCCGTAGATCATCACTACCATAAAGATGGATTGGCGGAGTGATTTAAATATTTAAAGCATCTGTCCAAAATGTGAACAGGTGGTTTTATGGGAAAACTTCCAGACTATGTGGACCGGCAGGGCGATGTTGAGCTCGTGGGCTGGGATTCGAAACAGGGCGGCCATTCCCTCAAGATACAGACGTACTATGAAGGCAAGGGCGGAGACGAAAGGTTCTCAGGCTATTTCAGAAGGGATCATTTCAGGGACATCGTAAAGCTCATGAAGCGCTACGACGAGAAATTCCCTTCAGCTCAGGGATAGTCCGCTTCGTCGTCCGTATAGGGTTCATCCGAAAGAAACTCTGCCGCAGCTTCCAGCAACAGCCCTGCCTCCGCAGCAGACAGCGAACTTTCAATATATTCGTCAGACCGGAGAGCCCTTTCTGCTGCAACCTTTGCAGCACCAAGGGTTCCATAACCTAAAATGCGTCTGATAAGGCCCATCGATTAACCCTCCTACTTCTTCAGACAACGAACCGCAGTTTATATTTAAGCCGGAGTTGCAGAAAAATCAAAATGGGATTCTGGGACTTTCTGAAAGGGTTATTCCAGCTGCTTGTTACGTGGATCTGGAAGGCCATTGGACGCGAGACTAGGCCAAGAAAAGAGCACGCCCATTCTCGCAGCTATGATTTCTATGAGAGCCAGGCCCCACAGCCTGTTTCAAAACCCTACAAATCAAGCCCGGTATACCGCATGATAGACAAAATCGGATACAAAAACCGTTTGCCGCCGGCCTATGACCGGGACCGTTTCGCTGAATACGTCGACTCAAGAAGGCCAAGAGCTTACGGAGAGCCCAAAAGCGGGTATGTCCGAAACGGCCTTTCTTTCTATTCCGGGGAGGACGTCTACAGAAGGCCGATCAATAATCTCTACCGGGAAAACAACTCAATCTACGAAAGGAAGGAAGGATACAGGGCAAGAGATAGATATTTAAAGGATGACGGAAAATAGGAGACATGGCAAGGCCGAAGAGTGCCTCTGAATTCGTGAAGAAATATGCCCGGATAACGGGTCATATCGTTGCAGAAAGCCTCGGGTATGCGACCCCAACCAGAGCCGCCCGGATCGGTTTTGACGGCATGAACGGAGAGGAGAACTGGTGCGAGTGGATCTATTCCTGTTACGGAAAGGATGCCAGGCGTGCCCTGAAAAACTCAATCAGAAACCGGCACCACCACACCGGTTACATGGCAGAATACAAAATGGCAAAGGCCATCGTAGACCGGTACCTGGAGACCGGAGAACAGCCCATTTTTGCGAGCTGGTTTTAGCTGTAGCGTTTCAAAAAAGAACCTGGGGCGGGGCCTTAAGGCCCCACCGAGATGTTTGGACGAAAAGTTCTTTAATGTTTATTGGATTACCGATACGCGCCATCCGGACAGCTGGGATGTGGGTGCATCGACAACGATTGTAAGCCCATTAAAAATGTTACTATAACCACCTCCTATCACTTTGTCCCCGGAGTTGCGGAGGGCGTTGCATTCGGTGAGTCCACTGCCGGCGGGCACGGTTTGCTCTTTCTGTACTCGATAAAGATCGACGATACCGGGAGGCCCTTGTGGACCGGTGTCGCCGGTATCTCCCTTGTCTCCTTTAGGGTCCTGGGGCCCCATCTGCGCCAGGGAGACCCTGCAGACCAGCCGGCCCCTGATTTCCCTTTTCACCTTTGCCGGAAGGCGCGAACGAGAATATAGTTCGAACCAGGGGTGCTTGGAAAGGTCAGCGAGGCTGTAGCGTTATCTTCGTCCACGAAATTCATGGTCAGATGATATCCCTGGCCTCCCAGATCGTCTATGTCCACCACGAACGCTTCGAAGTCAGTGGCCAGAAAGGCGGCGAACTCCCACCCGTCGGGAGAATAGATCACAATCGCCGAATCGTCCTCGGTGTCGTAAGATTGCACGTAAAAATTGACGGCAGCACCGGGCGACGTATTTCTCCAGATACCGTTCTGAGCTAATGGGGAAGAAGCAAGCCAGCGATTAAGATCGTAGTTCCGCTCGGTTTGTCCTTCGAGGCGAAGTACAGCCGTACCGGTGGACTCGCTCGTGAATGTGGCCGAAATGTGGCTTCCCTTGCCACCAAGATCGTCAGCGTCCAATCTGACGGGCGAGTCCGGAATTGTGTCCAAAAAAGCGTGAAAACTCTTACCGTCCGGAGAGACGATTACCAGCACCGAGTTGTCAGCGGTGTCGTACAACTGAACATAGAAGTTCATCAGATCGGAGGACGCGTTCAAATGGCCTTTCCATATACCATTGACATTCGCGGTCGGGTAGATAGGTGAGGGCGAGTATCCCGTCAACAAGACTGGTATGCTGGAAGGATTCCCCTTGTCGCCGTTGCTGTGCACCCAAACATTCGTGCTCTTGTTCCCCTGTGAGTCGGGCGAAAAACGCACGGTGACGATCTGCGAAGCGCCGTCGGCTATTGTGAACGGTGGGATGGAAGGGTTCACAAAACTGAAACCGTACGCCGGTAGTCCAACGAAACTGGAAACCGTCAGGGTCCCGGACCCTGTGTTCCGGATCGTAAAGGTTTTGTCCAAGTGGGACCCAACACCGACGGTGCCAAAGTCCAAACTCCGGGGCAACACCTCAATATTCGGTTCAAATCCAACACTAAACGTGGTCGAACAAAGTTCGTCCCTATTCTGGCTATAAGGATTTTCCACGTAATAGGTGAAAACCCAGGTGCCGGGCGCTTCCAACAGCTTGTTCATCGGGAGCGGGACCACCTCGTACCAATTCGTGTAATTTTTCCCCCAGTACTCGAATGGATACTCCAGCTTCTTACCTTGCGGATCCGTAAATACCGCAATCGCCACATCGTTCAGGGCGGTATTGGATACCTTCAGTAGCACGTACCCATTTTGAGCGTCGGCAGGAATAGCGTTGTCCGGGAATTTTTCAACGCAGTTAATAGGTGGGCTCTCTCTGCTTTCGGTCGAGCTGACCTGTGAGCAGAACTCGATTTCTCCCGTACATTCGGTGGAAAAACAGACCTTGCCGACTGTCCAGGTACAGAGCACTAAAATCAATCCGATATATAACGGGCTTCTCAGTTTCATTGCAGTCCCTCAACGATCCTACTTGGCACTGTCATTCCCTCTCTCTCCAACTTAGCCGGACCGTCAGCGTCCGCGTCCTCCAACAGGTCCATCTGGAGCAAAAAAGCATCCACCAGAGGTCATTAGCTCACAAGGCAAACACTACGGCTCACATTTAAAATAGTCGCGGCTCACATATCTTATAGGCCGACGTTCATGTCGAAGCTCGAGAGGTTAAAACGGGTCAGGGGTACTCCTTCACAATACGAAAGCCGATGTTAACAAAGCCCTCTTCAAGCGTTATCGTGTAAGCAAAGCGTTGCGCCGAACGGCATCCCTGCGAGTCGTCCATCCAGGAACCACCTCGTTGGATCTTGTGGGTGCCGGATATAGGCCCCGTGGGATCCGTCACCGGCGAGAAGAAGTAATAATCGTACTCAAACCAGTCCTGTACATACTCGCTGACATTCCCATGCATGTCGTATAAACCCCAAAAATTGGGGGTTTTCCGCGCTACGGGGTGGGGCGTGTCTTGGGAGTTGTAGCAGTACCATCCCACGGCATGTAGATTTTGATCATAGCTGCAACGATATTCTGTCTGAGTAATTTCACCATTCGCGAATGCGGTGCTCGTCCCGGACCTACACGCATACTCCCACTCTGCCTCGGTGGGCAGGCGGTACGTATCTTCTTCGATGGTGTTCAGGTAGCTGATAAAAGTCTGAACTTCCTCCCACGAGACATCTTCCACGGGGCAGCCGTCTCCGCACGCATCAAAATAGGACGGGTTGCTCCCCATCACCGCCTTCCACTGTGCCTGCGTTACCTCCGTCGTCTGCATGTAAAAACCCTTGGTCAACTTTACCTGATGCTGATACTCACCGCCCCGTTCGCCAAGTTCGATAGTTGGACTCCCCATGGTAAACGTGCCCGGAGGGATGTATTTGAAAGTCATCCCCAAAGAGTTATAGAAGTCTACACAACTTGTGCAGCCCGTCCCGCTGAGGCTTACCGTCACACTATCTTCACCAGGAGCGTTGCTGTGCACCCAAACGTGCGTTGTCTTAACGCTGGCCGAATCCGGCGAAAACCGAACTGTGATGGGCTGTGACTCACCCGGTGAGACTGAGAACGGCGTGGTCGGAGGGGTGACAAAGCTGAACCCTTTGTCCGGCAAGCCAACGAAACTGGAGACCGTCAAAGTATCTGTCCCTTCGTTCCAGATTGTAAAGGTATTATCCGAATGGGACCATATTTCAACCACACCGAAGTCCAGACTCGCGGGGTTCACTTCGATATTGGGGTTGTCGCTGTTACCGCTTATTTGCACCGAAACGCTTGAGTACTCCGGGCTGTTGCTGATCACCCAGAGGAGAGTCGTTTTAGTGCCACTCGAATCCGGCGTAAACCGTATTGTGATGCTCTGTGATGCGCCCGGAGACACGGTAAATGGCGGTACGGGAGGATTGACGAAGCTGAACCCTTTGTCCGGTAAACCAACGAAACTGGAGACCGTCAAAGTCCCGGACCCTGTATTCTCGATTGAAAACGTCTTGTCCAAAGATTCGCCTATCGTTACTGTCCCAAAATCGAGTGTCAGAGGAGAGACGTCGATTTGTGGAGTGCACTTCTCATTTAGCAGAGTCAAGGAGGCGACCGCAGACTGATGCGATCCGCTTAGGGGAGCCTGCACGCATCGCTCCAGGGTATCCTCCAATCCAGCAGAGCCAAAGCTCATCGATAAGCAAAACGATTTTCCACTGAGCTCGTTTGCATTCATACCGTCGCTGAAATCCGGATCCAGAAAGACATAATAGGACGCCAGGTCGGATGTTCCGACTACGATGGCGGAACCAGTGTCATAGGTCTGGACGTAATAGCTCATGGTTGCACCGCTGCAGGAGGGACTTTTCCAGATACCATTGTAGGAAGGGGTTAGAAGAAGTCCGTTCACTTTCTTCAATGTGTAGGATTGGGGAGGTGATCCCGAAAGGGTCAGATCAGCCGTTCCATGGGAACTATCGTTAAACGTAGCCGAAAGATGATGGCCATGGTTTGCGAGGTCATTTATATCGATGCCGTCTCTGATATACGGATCCAGGAACGTGTAGAAAGTGTTGAGGTCTTTGGTGGCGATAACCACGGCAGAACCGGCGGTGTAGGTCTGCACATAGAAGCTTATGGTCTCGGCGGTGTCTTTCCATATCCCGTCTATTTCCAGCAACGACGGAGCAACAATGAACGTTGTCGAGCAGAGTTCCCTTCGCATCGGATTGTTTGGGGATTTCACGTAATAGGTGAACGTCCATGTGCCGGGCGCCTCCAACAGTTCGTTCAAGGGGAGTTGAACCACCTCGTACCAGGCTGCTCTATTGCTTCCCCATTGTTCGAATGGCTTCTCCCACTTATGGCCACCTGGTCCTACACATTCTGCAATTGCCGTGTCCCCTTGTGCCACGTTCTTTAAGTTGACCAGCACGTATCCGTATTTAGCATCGACAGGAATAGCGTTGTCCGGGAATTTTTGGACGCAGTTAATAGGTGGGCTCTCTCTGCTTTCGGTCGAGCTGACCTGTGAACAGAACTCAATATCTCCAGTGCATTCGGTCGCTGAATAGACCTTGCCTCCAAACCAAAGAAAGAGCACTACACTCATTCCGATATATAACCAGTTCTTCGGTTTCATGGTCGTTCCTCGCCGCTTGCTTGCAGCGCTGTCATGCCTTTTCCCTGAGCCTTAACCTGCTAACGTCCGCCTCCTCCACCAGCTCCACCAGGAGTAATCATCTCGAACGTTACATTAAGTGTGGATGTCTCTCCGGCTTTGATGGAGATCGGTTTTGTGTCTTGCTTGTTATCGAACACCACTCGAACCCAGTATCTCCCCGCCGGCAGATTGAAATTCTCATTGGGGGTCAGGCCCAGATACGTCCACACGGAACTGGTAGCAATTGGAGCCAACCAGTGCCGCGAGCGATCGATGACATACACCTGTGATTCGTCTCCGTGGGTGTTCACGATCAGTTTTCCTATCTGTTCTTTGGGAGTAAGCTCAAGAGGCGGCTTATCCTCGATTCGGGCCACGTCGGTTGGTTTCTGAATTTCCGAAGCCGTGACTTCGAACACGAACTCGTCTCCTATCAACCGCTTTACGTCACGAAGGGCGTCCCATACGATTGTCTTGTTGCGGCCCGGATGAATGTCTTCCCCCAAATCCCCTTTGAGGCTCTTCATCGATAGATCGAAGTTTTCCCCTCCGTCTGAAGATCCGCGTGCTACGATCTCGTATTTTGGGGCGTCTCCTTCCAGATCGTAATAGATGAAAATCTGATTGCCTCGCTGCTCGGCTCTGAGGTTTCTAACCGGATCCGCACACCAGCCCGTGGCATATAAAGCGAGCAGACAGAAGATGCAGCACGACAAGATGAACTTAGAGTGGATGAGACCCTTGGGGAGAGATCCGGCCATACATAAGGAGGGGTAGTTCATGATTGGTCCCTCGCAGCTACCTCATAGGGTAAGATCGTAACTGTTCGATCATCAAGCGGGATGCCGACCAACCAGTTTCCGAACTGTGCCGCCGAGTATCCAGACTCGCCGTGCAAAAGGGGAGGAAGCGGCCTTCGTTCTTTCGTAGCTACCAGAACGATTGCCTCCCGGTCGCGCCGGTGCTCTGGAAGCGGCCTCACGAGTAATCGGATTCCCGCCGCTCGCTCAGATGGACCAGGGAACAAGAACGTCTCATTTTTTTCAACACGCGATTCTCTGCGAATATCCGAAGGAATAAGAACCAGGGCATTGCCATCCGCGGTGAGATTCGCCAGTGTGACCCAGCAATCGAGAGTAGCACGCGCCTCGACCATCATTTCATCACCGGTACTGTATAGGTTTCGCGAGAGCTTCGCTGTCACTATGAACCCCGGGTCCGGCTTGCCCTTGGAAATGGCCACCTTTGCCTTTACCAAGACCTTAACCACTAGCAATGGCGGGTCATTTTGGAGTGTTTCTATTTGCCACTGTCCTGCTTCCTCGGCCACAATCACGCCATACGAAGAGGAGTTGATTACGTCCGCCCGGAGGACATAATCCTGGACCATGCTGAAGGAACCCACGTGCACTCCCGCCACTGCTTCCACCGCCTGACGCCTGGCATCTTCGAGTGCAGCCTGCTTCGCCTCCGCCATGGTCCTGTTGCCCAGTTCGGCCTGTCCGGTTACCGTTACCCACGTTTGTGCAACGGCCAATAACGGCCAAAACGAAAGAAACGCCGAAAGGCAGGCAGTCAGTCTCCAATTTCTTCCGGGAAAGACCATACCGAAGCTCATTCCAGCGTCACGACGGTGGAGTCGGGATTACCTATCAACTGAGGATGCTGCTCTCGCGACGCCAGTCTGCGTGCCATGTATGACACCTCTTCCTGTATGAAGGCGAACAGTTCGTCGGCATTTAGTTTTCCATCTCGGTTTTTGTCTACAGCATCCCGCAATTGCAGGCCTTTCAAAAAGAAATACGTAAACAAGCCGTGACGTTTCTCCGGGTACCAGGTGCTGACTTGATCCCCAGAGGAGGAGGTAAATACCACCGCGTTTTTTAGCACGGCCAGTGGATTTCCCACATCGAAATACACCGGCGAGACGTTCCTGATCAGGTTGCCTCTATCATAGCCGCCGCTGAAGCAAGCATCCAGAACCACGGTGAGGGATTTCGCAGGTATTTTGGACAGATTCTTGGAGAAGATTTGCAGACTATAGCCGTTCAGTCGCACCATAGAAGGATCGCAGTCAACGGGAACGAAGTAGCCCGTCGGACCCGAAGGATCCGGCGCGCCGTGCCCCGAATAGTAGACGAATACGTCGGATTGGCCGCCGGGGCGCACATAGTCGAAAAGCTTTCCCCGATGGTCCGTTTCAGATCCGAAAATGGCTCGAAAGTTGGCCTGGGTGGCATTTTCAACGTAAATGATGTTACCGGGACGATATCCCATGGTCTTTTCAACGTATTCTTTTACCACTTCCCCGTCCCTTATTGCGTAATCTACGGGTGGGACGTCTCTGGAACGATAATCTTTGTTTCCGATGATGACGGCGATTCCGTATCGGTTTTCCACCTTTCCTTCGGGAACCTCGAGATCAACATCAACGGCGAACGTAGCCACCCCTGGACTCCGGGGCGGCTTATCTTCTCCTGTTCCGGGCAACTCAATCTCTTCTGAAGGCCCTTCCCTTCTATACAGGGCCAGCTGTTTCAGTTTTATTTCGCGACCGTCTTCGGGACGATCTGCCTGGATCTTGACGGTTATCGGGACGGTTTCACCCTGGATACGCTTGTTCGTGACGAAGGAGAACGTGATGTCCTTGTACTCGGAGGGAGCCAGATCACCCAGGCCAAACATCGTCATCGAATCCGGCATGACGAACACGTTCTCGCCCATAGCGACCTCTGCCCGAACGGATTGGGCCTTAGCTCCTCCCTCGTTCGCGACCCGTACAACGACTTCCACCGTCTCGCCGGGTTCGATTCTTCCGTCTTGAGTGAAGTCTCGGATGCCTACATCCGCCACCTGGAGATTCGGCGGAATAAACTCCTTGGTCGTGAAACTGAGGGTAATCGGGTCGGCGTCGAATCCCAGTTTTTCGCGAACTCGTAAGCCGATTTTGCACGATCCGGTCTCGACTTCTCGATCTGCGCTAATAGGTATGGTTACCGTTTTTTCAGTTCCGGCGGCAATTGTTCCAACAGATAAAGTCGAGGGGAAGTAGAGCCCTTTCGGAATTGATATGGTTTCTAAACCAACTTCAACGCCAAATGCCTCACCATTACCCTCGTTTTTTATTGTGACGAGAATCGTACCCTTTTCTCCGGCATCGAGTATTTGATTCCCCGAGGGTTCTGTGATTTGGATATGGGTCTTGAGGCTGGGTGGATAGACACCGAGACGTAGAGAGATCTTCCCGCTTCTGGCGGCAGCTGCAGGAAAGCTAACTGACACGATATAGAGGTAAACGAGCAGGCATATCAGGAACCCCGGCGCTTGCCCCCTCATTCGGAAAACGAAGGTTCCCACCGTCCTCTCCTTCTCGGGCCGAATTGTACCTGATCATGCGGGCATTCAAGCTTTCTAAAAAAGTATACAAAGTCTCAGAAAAAATAGCAAGAGAGACTGAGATCCTCTCCAAGGTGCCCAAGAGAGGGGACGTCACTCCACACGACGTCATTTGAAGTGCCATAGATCATGCACGCCATGTCCGCTGGCTCTCATCAGAGTACAACTCATGTAATCTTCCCACTAATAGCTATTTCTGAAGGTGAAGCCTTCAGATCGAATCTTGATCTGGACAAATCAATGCACATGGTCGAGTATTAAGTCTGCCTGCAGCTGTAATGCCGAACAAAGTGCAAGGTGAGGTTCAGCGTTTCCAGCCCCTCGGCTACATGGCCGAATACAAGCTCGCAAAGACCCTCGTCGACCGCTGTCTGGAGACCGGCGAACAGCCCATTTTTGCGAGCTGGTTTTAGGCCGAACCATTATCGCGGGCTCATCGTTAACCCAGAACCAATAGAAGAAATAAAATAAATTCAGAACAAGAACCTACAATAACTCATTCGCAAGATTAAACTCCATTTGCGCCAAAAATACCCAAAACAGGGAACAGTTAGCCAAAATAACCGCTAATCACCTAACCGCCTCCGGTCGGCTGCGTATACCTATTCCAATACCGTCTAAAAACCCTCCCAGGAGTTCTCCTACCTTCTTCCGCTTTTCCTCCATGTCATCGTCAATCACTTCCTTTCTTCCTTGCTGCGCCATGGACCCCTTCTCTCCCGTACTCGAATTGGGAACCGTTAAACCATTCTGCCTCCGCCAAGCCTTGGGCAGAGCGAACGAAAAAAAAGAAAACCCCGAAGGGGGTTTCCTCCCCTTCCTCACCTGTGCCTCCTTATGTGGGCATTGTCCAGAAGGTCAAGCGCGTCGTCGATCTTCTTCTGGAACGTCACCTTGTTCCTGAAGTCGCCGAATACCTTGATCTGGCCGTTCCCAGGAGTGCCGATGGTTAGGCTGTCCGGGTCCTGCTGAACCACTTCCTGGACGGACTTCGCTGCGCCGCCGTTTCCATTATCCTGCTTCGATGTTTCGACAGCGCATTGCATGTGGAGAACCAGCCTCCTGATTTCCACCATCTCGTCCGACACGTCGCGCAGCGTGTTACGAACTTCTTCCATGTCTGAGCGGGGCTCCGAATCCAAGGGGTCGAAGTCCAGCTTTTCGCTGGACGGATTGGCTTCTGTCCAGTTGAATTCGCACTCGGCGGAGCAAAAGCCGTCCGTCGTCAGGATTTCGCCTGGGAAGGCCTTCCCGCACCACCTGCAAGGCGTCTCGAACTCCAGGCCTTCCAGGAGCTGGGCCGCCACGGGTGACAACTTCTGCGTTGTTCCGTTCATCTCTTCACCTCCTATTTCAAGCGCAGGCGAGATGCTTGGGGGCATCTCTCTCTGCTTGTGGGGCTTCTTGTGTGGCATGAGAGAGATGTTCATAGGGCGGAGGCGGGATCGGGTGGGCAGTCGCCTGATCCAAGCACAGAGCTCCTATTTGTGACTTATCGTGGGTTTACTGGGCTTTTTGGGCAGGGTTAGGCGTCGGGGTGCGCCCGCAAGGGCGGAAGGCACAAAATAGGGGCTATTTGAGCCGACGGCGGATGTCTGCGAGCCCGCCGGAGCGGATGTCGGATGGCTAAACGGACAGGTGGCTTTTGTGTGTGGACGTGTTTCCCTTTGCGATTTTTCTTGCCTCCGATGTTGCCCTAATGTATTTATTAGGTGAAAAGGTGGAGAGGGCGATGTATGGGAAGCTTTACTGCATATTCGACAGTCAGGTCTTCTGATTGCATGATCAAACTCTCAAAGGGCCGATTAGAGTGGCCCTGACTGAGCCGGGTTGCCTGAAAAGGCGACTCGGCTTTTCTGCCTTCAAGTTCTAGCAAGGTCTTCATGTTGCTGTACCTGCCCGTGTTCCTGTTCGCAAATGTTTCTGTACCACTTCGCCCCTACGCGTGATTCCTCAAACAGACGGCCTGGCCAACGACAGCCTATTACGAGGGTATTTGTAACGTCATCTATTCAGAAAGGAGAAGGGAATGAGAAGGCATGTTCTTTTTGCCTTAGTTATATCATTGTGCCTTTTTCCTGGAACTGCATCCGCCGACGTAAGTTTACCACCCGGATACAGTTACGAGGTTTTCGCCGCTGTTCTCCCTGGCACAGTTCCTTATGGAATGAGAATTGACACTGGCGACAATCTATTCTTGAGCGTTTATGAGACCAATAGCGTGTATAAAGTAACTCCCGAGGGCGGAGTGTCGGTTTTCATTTCTGCATTTCAACCTATGGGTATAGACTTCGATGCAAGCGGTAACATTTACATAGGGCGATGCATCAACAATAATTCGATAGCCATTTTTGATCCTTCCGGTACTATGATCGGTTCGGTCAATCCTCTGGTAACATTTCGCAGTAATCCCTATCCAGGGCAAGTAACCTTGGATGACGCCGGCAATATCTTCACCGCTATCGAGACGATAGGTGTTGGAGGCAGCCGCGACTCTGTTTTACAGATCGGACCCCCACCGGCACGCACGAGGACAATTTATCAGCTGGCTAACGTGGACGGTTCGAATGTTCTTGATATAGCGGTGAGCAGTTCAGGATCGGTTTACTCTGCAAACTGTTTCGGTACCGATTTGGCCGAGATTGATCCTGTAGCTGGAACAAAGCGAACCGTCGCCCAGATACCCTGGGTCAGTGGGCTTCTTTTCGACACTGTTGGTTTTTTTGATGGTTCTGAGGACCTATTCGTTGCCCAGTGGATTCCGGGGTCGCCACCTGTGTATAGAATCCTCAGGGTGGATGTTGATAATGGCTTTACTGTGCACCCGTTCGCAGAGAACATGCCGATAATCCGTGATCATTACGGACCACGATTGATGGACTTCAACACCAACGGGGACTTATATGTTTCGATTGATGGTTACATATATAGGATATTCAAGACGCCCACTAATCAACCCCCGGTTGCCAATGCTGGCCCGGATATAGAGGTATTAAGCGCAAACATCCAGTATACAGTTATAGCGGGAACAGCTATGGATGAGGATGAAACCGATCTTCTCGAATACCGCTGGGTGGAGGGAGATACGGTCCTATAACTGGCTTCGCGTCCGACTACGACATGCTTGATGCGCTCTTTTATCAGTGGTACTGCGTGGAACTGGACTCTGTTCTACTTGAATGGACCCCGGTGACCTCGGCCGGAGACTGCACACTCTCCCTCAGTGGTATCGCTCTGGCCAGACAGGACTATACCCTGGTTTTGCAGGTCACAGACGGGTTTGTGGTAGAGCCGGTCACGGACGATATGACTCTAAGGGTGTTGAACACCCCTTCGGCAGCCAATGCGGGTCCGGATCGTACCGAAACAAGTGAGAACGTGAAGTACACAGTGATCACCGGCACAGCTGCCGACTTCGACGGAGGTGATGTTATCGAATATCGGTGGCTGGAAGGCAACACGGTCCTTATGGATTGGACGTCTTCGAACGCAAGCGGTGAGTGTCCGCTCAATTTGGGTACCGTCCCGATTGCCATAAATGCTTACCCTACGGACGTGGACACCTTCACACTTCAAGTGAGGGATGGCTACGACGTCTCCAGCGACGATATGGACTTCACGATCACGAACTCGTCTCCCCATGCAAACTTCCTGCAGTGCGCCGGAACGTATCCCTTGGGCGACGACGTGATCCTGCAAGGCAGCGTGTCGGATTTCGACGGAGATACGCTTTCTTACGAGTTGAAGAAGGGAGCACAGACCCTGTGCACCGGAATAGTAACTCCACCTTTTGGAGGAGCCCCTGTGCAATTGCCGGATTGCGTGGTGTCTGGCTTGTGGCTCGGCAGTCACTTCATTACCCTTCAGGTAGATGAAATCTTCAACGAATCAGTTGTGACCGATCCTCCATGCGAGGTAGTGATTATTGACACCGATGCCCCAGTACTTGCGCCATCCGTGACTCCGGGAATCCTCTGGCCGCCGAACCACAAGATGGTCAACGTCGTCATCGAAGCCAACGCATCGGACAACAGTGGGCTACCTGTCAATCTCGGGGCGGTGGTCACAAGCAACGAGCCCGTGGACGGTTTAGGCGACGGCGATACGGCTCCGGACTGGAGTGATCCTGTGATCGACCAGGATACCGGCGTGATCACTCTACAACTGCGAGCGGAGCGCTCGGGGACAGGGGATGGTAGGGTGTATACCATCACGATAACAGCTACGGATGAAGCGGGAAATTCCAGCAGCGCGGATGTGGCCGTAATCGTGCCTCACGATAAGGGGAAGAAGTAGTGTAGCTAAAATCGATAGCAGCATGGTGGAAGGCAGGGCATAAAAAACCCTGCCTCCTTTTTTGCTTTTGAGGCTTTAATGAAAAGCTGTCTGGCGGACCCTGAAGAGGTGATGCGTGGTGGGTTTTGGGGGATGTGGCCGGTGCCGGAGATGAGGCGGTGATCAGGAAGAGAAAGAAGCACGTTCATAATGCCTATGGTCCACGAAGACAGGTCCGATTCGCGGATTATGACTGAAAGGAAGCAATATGTGTAGTCTATATCTGTATAAACGAAATTATTTCATAAAAGCCCATTATTTTTACACTTGACAACCTGCCCGCCTTTGTTAATTTGAACCTACAAGTAGAAAAAGCTTCATGGCTGACAGCCAATAATGGCCCCGCCTATAAATAGGGGATTGCTTACCACAGCCGAAGGGAGTGGTTTGGACAATTCTCTTTCGCCATATTTACTCAAATCTCAAAGAATCAGGGATTTTCTTCTCATCGGTTGGCGCATGACTGGGAGGGAGAAAGATGGCCATGAAACTCGCCCCAGATTGTTTTCAAACCGAGAGAACAAGCTCCTTAACGAGTCGAATGAGCGTTGGTCTAAAACTTCGAGCCGGGAAGGTTTATGTACGTAATGTATGGAGTTTAATATTCCAACTAACATTTAATGCCAAGCCTGTTCAGGCAGTGTGACACATCTGAATATCCCAAGAAACGCACCTCATGACGGCGGGGCATTCATTGCTCACGACCCCAAAGATTTGTAATCACACCATCCAGAAAGCCGTTCTTTTCGATAAGGAGGTGTAGCATGACAAGACGCCTGAAGCTTTTTCTGATTGCTTTCATAATCTTAGTCTCTGCATCTGTTGGTTTCGGCCAAGAAAACTACGATGGAATATGGAAAGACACCGGGCCAACGATGACTTTTTATATCCAAACTTATGTAACCGGATCAGCTATCATCATAGCAACGGCAGATTTGTCTAATTTTTTGGTTTTTCTTGATCAAGACTTTAGTGACGGTATTTCTGAGGTTTCAGACCTGTCAGCACAGGGTCATCAGGGTCATTCGCTTACCATCGATTTTGACTCGATGGATAGTGGTACCGCTAACATAGAATACCCTACAGGAAGCTCCAAGAGCTGGACGATAAGTAAAGTATTTGAAGGTAACCAAACAGAGGATAGAGAGCTTGGGATTTTCAAACCTTCTGAAGGAACATTGATTAGCGTCCATCAAAATATCAATTTGTATTTACAGACCTATTCCACCGGGTCCGCGGTGTTTATATTCACGCCCGACCTACAGCAGTGGTATGTATTCCTGGCCCCAGACTGGAACGGCCAAAGCTATTCTGGAACCGATTTAGCTGGCGAGGGCCATCATCTGGCCCTTGACCTTACATCAGACCAGACAGGAACAGCGGAGATTACCTACGCAAACGGTTCGACGGATAAGTGGCAAATGTTAAAGAGATTTAGTGCTCCTCACAAAAAAGTGGTCATATGCGCCTCTGCTAGACCGTTGACGCAATCGACTACCGACAACTTGGTGTCGATATCTCCTGACGGAACACTCACGTTTTCTGGATCAGATGAAGAAATACTAAGGCTCCAAGCCGGGGATGTTATTGTCGGCGCACCTTGCCAAGCAGCACCTTATGGGTTTCTTCGCAAAGTAGTTTCAATGGGCGTTTCAAGTGCAGCAGAAGGTAGCCAAGTGGATATCCATACCCAGTCCGCGACGCTTTCAGAGGTATTCGAGGAAGGGGCAATGGAAGCTTCGGGAACCATTACGTCCTATGACATCGCAAATCAACTTACCGGTTCACACAAGTTATCGAGCGCGGGCACGGATTACGAAGTGCGTTTTCTTCCCATTCCTCAAAAGAGCGCTCCTATGAACATGGACGCATCCAATGTTGTGATACCTGTCGAAATCACACTTGAAGGTACGGGAACAACCTTTCTCGGCGAGTTCATATTTGACATAGATTGGTACTTTAAAGTCGAGTTTGGCCTTTTCCCTTTCATCAACTATGCTGTCTTCAAAGCCATGCCCTCTATCAAGACCAGACTCGTCTGTAGTTCTAGCGTCAGTGTGAGTTTGTATAAGATATCGTTGTCCTTGTTGCCTAAACCTATTGAGTTGTCACCCATCTTTGTTCCAACACCAATCGGTGTACCGATTATGGTGGTTCCAAAGGTAGATCTCGATTTGGAGGTCCAGCCAGGGGTTACTTTTCAAGACATGAAATCCGGCCTTGACTACAAATTAGTAAATACAACAGGAGTTGAATATAAGAATTTTAACCTATCACCTATATTTATTTTAGACCAAAAGCTAACTCCTATTTATGAATATACAGGAACACAAAGTAATACATACATAAGAGCAGGTATTTCGCCAGAAATAGGTCTTTACATTTATAATGTACTTGGTGGATATTTTTCCGCAGGCCCTTTTTTTGAATTCGAAATTGACCCTTCACGTGATCCATTATTGGAACTATGGTTTGGAATGGGGGCAAGTGTCGGTATTGAATTAGAGGTTTTTACATATGAAGTATTAGACATCGCATGGAACTTCCTTGAAACTAAAGTATTAGCTTGGGAAGTCCGTTTACATCTACCGATAATAAAGAGTTTTTTTATAAATAACAACGATTATGAAACAACAAGTCGAGAAGTCGTATTAGTTCATACTGCAGAGAATGAGCCAACGTTTTTCATGGCCAGCGAATCGCCAAGCTTCTCTGGCACCTCATGGCAGACCTATGATCCATCCCCAAGTATCACGTTGAGTCCAGGAAATGGTACCAAGACGGTACATTTCAAATTGAAAAACAGCGCAGGCGAGTCTGCTGTGGCTAGCGACAGCATTGAGTTAGTAGTTGAGCCTCAGGTGCAGTTCTACCAGATCAACAATGGGGCATCTTACACGACGTCTCACATGGTTACGCTGAATAATTCCGTGTTGTGCAACCCGACCGAATACATGGCCAGTGAATCGCAAAGCTTTTCCGCAGCCTCTTGGAAGGCCTACTCCTCATCCCCAAGTTTCACTTTGAGCTCAGGATACGGCTCAAAAACAGTCTATTTCAAAGCGAGAAATAGTGCGGGTGAGTCCTCGGTGACGAGTGACTCCATTGATATCGTGGGAAGCTCCGTAGCTGCTTTTTCCGGGAGCCCTACGAGCGGAGCTGCACCGTTGTCAGTGAGCTTTACGGACCAGTCAACAAATAACCCCACTTCGTGGTCGTGGAATTTCGGGGACGGAAGTTCCAGTTCCACCAGGAATCCTTCTCATACCTATACCAGTGCCGGGGTTTACACGGTGACCCTGACCCTCCCGTAGCTGCTTTTTCCGGGAGCCCTACGAGCGGAGCTGCACCGTTGTCAGTGAGCTTCACGGACCAGTCAACAAATAACCCCACTTCGTGGTCGTGGAATTTCGGCGACGGGAGCAACAGTTCGGCCCAAAATCCAACTCACACCTATTCCAGTCCCGGAAACTACACGGTGACCCTGACCGTGTCCAACGCTTATGGAAGCGACAGTGAGACAAAGAGCAATTATATTGTGGCCATTGAGGATGTTACTGAGCCTGAGGTGACGTACTTCCAGATTAACAATGGTGCTGGCACCACTACCACCCAGTTGGTCACATTGAACAATACCACAGCGAACATTCCGAGTCAGTATATGGCGAGCGAGTCGCCCAGTTTTGCAGGAGCGTCCTGGATTACTTACTCTGCAAGTCCGTGTTTCACTTTGAGTTCAGGCAGTGGACCAAAAACACTTTATTTTAAGGCAAGAAACGAATCGGGCGAATCTGCTGTAGCCTCAGATACAATTGAGGCAAAATTTATTTCTGTATCAAGCCCCGATCTCGCCGGCTTATGTGATGAAGAATTAATGGATGATTTAATTATTTTTACAAATTTTAACAAGTCGAGCATAGGAAGCTATAATTTTTACTGGAATGGTAGAGTCGTTCAGTTTGGTACTGGATATTCCCCACCGACAGGATTTGACCCTGGCGATTATGATTACTATACTGGTGGACTTCAAATATTAATAGGAGGGAACTGTGGTGAAGGAATTCCCGACGCCATTTGGATCGATGTTGTTGAGAACCAATTGGTCGTAAAGGTTCTATTTACACCTATTGGCGTTTTAGCAGATTGGTCAAGTTCCTTTGCTCAAAACGAATATTGGACTATTCGATGCGGGCAGAACTATCTTGCAAGTACAAATCCTTCGATGTCTATGAGCGGTTACGTGGAATTTAAAAAGGTGCAGTGCGTTACAGAATAGAAGTTTAATTCAATGTCATTGACTTAAGGGACACGGATTGCAGATAAATCTTGCAATAATAAGTAGTTACGATATAATCAGGCTATCTTTGCCGGTGAAATTTACCATGACTGAAGGAGATACAATATGCTTATCGAAAACCTCAAAACAGATCCTGGTGTTGGCATGGCGCCTGCTTTCCAAAACCTGTGCCACATTAATTGATTTCCTGAAGATTACTCTGAATTCACAAGATTTTTTAAGCCGATATCGGTTGTCTGAAAAGCACTTCTCGCGTAACCGCAAGCTCACTCTTCCCATCGTCGTTCTTTTCCTCATGAACTGGGTCCGGAGTTCCCTCCAGAAAGAGCTGGACGGATTTTTCCAGATACTCCACTCCACGGATATGCCCGTAAGGAAGGTAACCGCCGGGGCATGGTGTCGGGCCAGACGGAAACTGGCCTTCGAGGCGTTCGTGGAGTTGGGAGCCAAGCTCGTTTCCTTCTTCTATGCTACATTCCCGCATCGTCGGTGGAAGGGTTTTCGTCTCTTGGCCGTCGACGGATCTACGCTGCGGGTGCCTTCCAACCATGAAACCAAGAGGTTTTTCGGGGTTTGGCATCCTGCCAAAGGAAAGAAAACCTGTCCTTTGGCTCGGGTTTCCCTCCTCTATGACGTCCTCAATCACCTCACGGTACACGCCCTCATGTCACCCAAAAACGAGGGTGAACGCGCTTTGGCCGCCAAGCACTTGGAATCGGCCGGACCCGACGACCTCCTGCTCCTCGACCGAGGATACACCGGATATGCTTTCTTCGCACAGGTACTCAGCCGAAAAAGCCATTTCCTCGTCCGCATGAAACAGAACCAAACGGTGGTCAAGAAATTCCTCAGCTCGGGAAAACGGGAGCAGTTCATCACTCTCGAACCGAGCCCCTTGGCTCGAAAAGCCTGCGATCAAAAGGGAATCCCCGCTGCTCCCTTGAAGCTCAGAATACTCCGGTTCACCGTGAAAAACCGATGCAGGGTGATCCTCCTTACCTCGCTCCTGGACAGGGAACGGTTTCCCTTGTCCGAACTCAAAGAACTCTACTCAAAGCGGTGGGAGGTGGAGAGCGCCTACAAATGGATCAAATGCCGCATTGAAATCGAAAACTTCTCCGGAAAGTCGCCCCTTACGATCCTTCAGGACTTCCACGCCCGAGTCCTCACAGCCAACCTCGCCGCCGTCATCGCTCATCCCGTACAGGATCGGCTCCAACAGGAGGATAAAGAGCATCCCCCAAAACACGCCAGGCGGATCAACTTCACTTATGCTCTCTCTGCCATGAAAGACAACGTGGTCTCCCTGCTCACCGGAAACACCGTCTTGGAAATCCTACACGCACTCTTTCGGCTCTTGCATAAAACCTTGTCCGTCATCCGCCCAGGCCGAAGAAATCCAAGAAAGAAGGGACCCAAGCTGAAACTCTTCGCTATGGCTTACAAACCCATCGCTTAAGTCAATGACATTGAGTATATATTCTATTCCAGTTGAAAGAAATCATCATTTCATTGAGGTAATCGAAATCAGTGACCAGCTTTTTCGCAGACATGATAAGCCGCCTCAATCCAAAAACTCCACGGTCTTTAGATCGTCGTCGTAGTTCACGTACCTTCCCCTGGGATCCCCCTCATGCGAGAGAATATCGAAATGGTAGCGGTGCTCCACTCCAAAGGAAAAGATCCTGCCGTCATCGTCCCGGCAGACGTAATTGTACAAAGTTGACAGCCCCTTCGGATGGAAATCCAGTACTTTCCCAGTTGTCATACTTCACCTTTTTGCTTCCTCGATAATGATCCGTCCCCTTGCCGCTGAAAGCTCAATGGAGCCCCAGGAAAGCCCGGCCTCCGTCAAGAGCTTCCGGGGAACCTGTATCTTATACCGGAAGTACACAACCCCCGTCCTGCACTCCCTCGTTTTGACGATTTTTCCTCTCACGGGCATCGATCCATCGGACTTCTCTATGCCTGATATTTCTACTTTGATCTTTAAATTCTTTTCGGTGCTACAACCCATAGGTTGCCACACAAGAAATCTTTATAAGTACTTAAATCTAATAAAGAAACAGAGTGTTATGAACGGAGATCGCATTTATGAAAAGTGCCTCGAAATCGTGGAAGCCTCGGACCAGCCGCTGCACACCCAGGAGATCGTAAGAAAGATTCCCGGCGCAAACAACTACGTGGTCAAGATCAGGCTCGTGCGGCTCATGTCCGAAAGCAGGATTTCAGGCCGTGCCCTGGATATCTCCAAGGGCGTATGGATCTGGTGGCGCAGAAACGCTTTTGCCAGATGAGGGTGAGATAATGGGGTGGAGGGACTGCTACAGGGAAATAAAGGCCATGACCGAAAGCAAGGAATTCAAGGACATGAACGAAACAGCAAACCCTAATGACCCGTATTCCGCTCTCGCCCTTGCGCTCAGGGAGATGTACAACGAGTACAATCCCTGGGGGCACCGAATTTAGGAAATCTGAATGATCAACTCATGAGGTGGTTTATGTGTGGAACGAACCAACTTTAGAGGACCTGAAAAAGATTCCGAAACTCTACGAGACTGAAGGGGTACCGGCGCAGGACAAGATCATCTATGAACATTTTTTCATCGGTTCTGCGGACTGGTATATCGCAGAATTCGATGGCAAAGACCTTTTCTTCGGCTATGCAAACCTGGGCGACCCCGACAACGCCGAATGGGGCTACATCTCGCTCGCCGAACTGCGAGACCTCAAAGTGGGGCCGGGGCTGGAGGTGGACAGGGATCTTCACTGGAGGCCGAAGAAGGCGTCAGAGGTCAAAAACATCAGGGTTTGGTAAAGATGGCTGGGGAAATGATGCGCTGGTACTATCATTTTCCGGGCTGCACCTATGCCTACGGTCCCACCACGAAAAGGTACGCAACGGAAAAAGTGGCAAGGAAAGGAATCAGGGAGGTATGGGACCTTAAAAAGCTTCCGAATGGTACGGAAGTCTGGCCGGTCTCGGACCGGGATGTGATGCTGTGTCCAGGAAGACAGCTATGACGGGAGGTGTTACCCTCCAGAAGTACCGGGTAGTCTGCTACATGCGGCTCGATCATGAGGATTCCGAGCCGTTGACGTACAATGAAGCTCTCCGGGAAAAGGAGCATTTCGAATTCCTGGAACCGGCGAACATCTACCGGATCGAGGAAATCGAGGATTAGGTGATTTCGTGGAGGAAGCCGAAAGGAGGGCCGCAGAAGAGAAGCTGTCGGGTTTGCTCAGAGACCTCTATCCCCTCACGCAGCACTCCGAGCTTTACGTGTATCCCGCGGTTTACGTTCCCGAAAACGACACCCTTTATGTGGAGGTGACTCCCAGGTCTACGATTAACTGGGCCAGGGTCGCATACCAGTACGCTAAGGAAGAAGAAATGCTGTACGACCGCGACCGGGGGCCATACGGAATCGACGGCCAGCCCCGTGTTTCTTATGGCGGGCTGGTCTGGGTCCGATACATAACGGATTTCGAGGGCTCGAAAGTGGCACTCCAGATCTGGGCTCAGCAGCCCTCGCACCGGCAAGCCGAAGAGCAGCTGGCTGATTTTTACAGGCTCTTCCGGGAACATGAGGGTATCGAGCCGATCCGGGTTTTTCAGAGGATGTGGAAAGCTCCCCGAAGAGATGGTGGTGATTGAATGGGCTACTACATCACAGTGCTTCCGGCGCTGAGGATAAAAGAGGAGTACATTGACGCAGTGAGGCGGCTGGTTGAGCTGGAGAGGCAGAAAGGCGAAGAGCAAAACCAGTTCCTGGGTGAAATGGAGCTTTCTGAGTCTGGAGATGTGGAATATGACGAGCCCAGACGAAAGTGGCAGGAAACCGGAGAGAGCTTTGCAAGAAAGCTTGCCTCCTTCGTAAAAGAAGGCATACTTGAGTTTCAGGGGGAGGAGGGCGAGCGCTGGGGCTATGAATTCGACGGCAAGGGAAACGTCTACTGCCTCGAATATGTGACCAGAAGAGGTGAAAAGCTCCTGCCCAAAGGTGATGGGAATTAGCGGAAGAGAGATCCCCTCTGCTGAGCAGCTCTACGAGACCATTCTCGGCCGCCAGTCCAGGCCCCTGCCCGGCCTTGAGGAAGTCACAGACCTCCGCGCCAGGAACAGGGCGGCCAGAATTCACTGCTATCTGGCCGAGCGGGCGTCCCGGCTTGATGAAGAATGCCTGGAGTGCGGCCGGAAGGCAAGAAAGGGGCATACCAGGTCTGTGTTTGCGACTCCCTGGGATGAAGATGAAACAGACAAATACTTCTGTTCAGAAGAGCACGCCGACGAGTACCTGTATACGCCGCCCTATGCATACTTCCACTGCGATCCCTGCGGGAGAATGATCTGCGAGCAGAACCCCAAGAACGGCTGGCACTTACAGTACAGGGACACGGACGACGCGAGGATTTGCCTTGCCTGCTACCAGGACCGGCTTCTTGCGGAGGGCCTGGAGTTCGAGCGCGGAAAGCTTGAAAAGGGCCAGATACCAGGGATGTACTTCTCGTGGGGAAATCCCGAGCCCAAGCAGGCAGGTTACACAGAGGTGCCTGGGTTCGAGGATTTCTACGTCAACTCCGAGCAGAAGCGGGAGCGCTTCATCGGTGAGGTGCTCGCCAGGCTTGATTCCGGGGAAAAGGTCATTGCGTGCTATGAGAGCCTGGCCATCGGCGGAAGCGAGGGGTATGCCACGATGATGGTCAAAAACGAACCGGGCGGTGATGAAGAATAATCCCCCAAAATTTGCAGGAGCGCATCAGCTATCTCCTGGAAGGGCTGCTGCCGCTCGCCCAGTTTCCAGACGTCGCCATTTCCCAGTGCCTATCATGTTTAAGGGATCGAAAGTGGCATTTTTGTACGGCCCCGACACCCGTCCCATCTGGGAGGCCGGAGAGCAGCTGATTGATTCTTACAGGCTTTTCAGGAGAGAGACGGCTTACTCCCATGGACGTATTCTCGAATAAACTGCTGGGAAAAGATGGGCTCTCAGCGCGAGTCTGTCGAACCACATTTATAAGCCCTCTTTGCGATTTATGATTCAGATGTGATTTGCTTGGACGATAAGGAGATTGACGCATACATTTCGAAGCGCATCCGGGACCTGGAGCTGAACCTCTACGACTTCACCTGCGGAAGGGTTGACATGGCATCCGTCCTGACGGAAGGCGAATACAGGGCTCATGACCCGTACCGGAATCTTGGAGTCCCCCTTCGGGACCTGATCCGGTACTGGTGGAACAACCTGGTCGACCAGGATTGCGTTATAGACAATGTGCTCGATGACATCCTGACCGAATACAAGGACCGGATGCTTCCAAAGGAGGAAGTGAGGGAGCCGGTGGACACGTATAATGCCTTGGAAGGAATTCTGAAATCCGTCTGAGGGAAAATTATCCGGGAATTCCTGTGGAAAACTGGGCTCTGAGCTTCAATCTGGCGAGAAGCTGAGGCAACAGGCAAAGTCGCGTTGGCCCTGAAACGGCTTCTCCTTTCGAGATATGGATTCGATGCGTTTTTTCCCGGATTGTTTTGGCTTTTTTGTATGCTTACAAGCTGAAACGATCTAAGCACAAGAATTGCCGAGTGAATACTTGGCAAGACCTTCTCCGCTTCGAGGTTGGAAATACGTTGGAAACAAACGAATGTAAGGGAGAGATCTAAGACTCTAACTTATTGATTTTATTTGGTGCCCCCGGCGTGACTCGAACACGCGGCACCCAGATTAGTGCTCTATCCTCCTGAGCTACGAGGGCACGCGTGAGAACTTTTTATCCTGAGGCATCGAGTCAAGTCAAGTCCATTGCGAGGACGGCCAAAGGGCGGGTTAGAAACCCGCCCCTACGGGATGACGGCGGAAGGTCGGGTTTGTCGCTGATCCTGAGCCTGCCCGCTGTGAGCCGGTCGAACCGGTCGATGGAAACCCGCCCCTGCGGGGTAACGGTACAGGTCGAAGGTTTTGGAATCCCCTTAACTCCCGAAAAACCCTGCCTGTAACAGGCTGTTCAAGAACGATGAGATGCAAGGCGCGCAAATCCCGATGAATGAGGAGTACACCTAGTACGTTGCAATGAATAGGGATGCAGCGTCACGCCGTTGGCGTGACCGCGGATCGCGTTTCCGGGCAGCCTGTTACCCGTCCGGATCGATGAGCTCCCGGACGGCGGGTTTCAGGTACACGCCGGTCAGGTCCACCCGTTTCAGGGCTTCGGCCAGGATCCGAATCTTGTCGGCCAGGGAATACGACTTGTGGATAAACAACATCCGCTCGCCTCGAATGGTGCACAGGCCGTTTCTCACGACGGTTTCGTCCAGGTCCAGTTGTTCGTAGCGCACGCGGATGCCCGCCTTTTCAGCCGTTTCCTCCAACCAGGCCAGCAGGGTTTGCGGCGTCATATCGTGATCCCCGTTTCAGCCCGAATCATTCATTTGCGCGTTCACGGACAGACATCATCCATCGTCAGCCACGAGAAGACTCCGAACAATATAACAATTGCATGGGCACCACTTCAAAAAACCTTTGACGAGGGAAGGATTAGTTTGTATATAGTCTCGATACTTGTTCACGAGCCTTAATCGATCGGAATTCCTCTGACGAACCCAATGGCCCAAGTGCTTGCTTTGGAAAAGCCGCAAGAGTTGCCCTACCTGCTTCGAAAGCCGCTGGACGCCGAAGTAAGGAGGGGTAACGTTCTCGAGCTGGAGATTACCACCCGGTGTAATCTGCGCTGCCCCCCCTGCGTGCGCGTCGCTTTCGAGGATACCTGGATCGAAGCCGATATGACCTGGAAGCGCTTCGATCACGTACTGCAGCACGCCAAGCGCTTCCAGACCATCTATTTTCGCGGATGGGGCGAACCTCTCCTGCATCCCAAATTCAAAGACATGGTCAAAGCCGCGCACGCGACCGGAGCCCGGGTCGTGGTTTCAACCAACGGCGTGTCGCTGTTCCCGGATGGGCTCCTCCCTTACATTCATCTTCTCGAGTACCGGATGGGATGCGGCGACGCACGCGTTTACGAAAACCAGCATCCCGGCAGGAGGTTCAATCAGATCCTGTTCCATATTGCGGCCGTACGTCATTGGAAGTCCACCCACGCAAGCGAAGGCCCCCTCCTCCGGCTCCAGTTTACCAAAAATCGGTTCACCATCACACGGCTGCAGGAATACATCGAGTTGGCCGCCCAGTTCAAACCCGTGGAAGTGCAGCTGACACAGCCCGGCTTCCACGTCCGAAGCATCGATGAAGAAGGCGTGCTCATCGGCCGTGTTCCCGAAGAAGAACTGGTCCGAATCGACGAGGAACTGGCCGGAGTTGCACGAGAGGAAAACGTTGACCTGGCGCTCCACGAAAACGAGAGCCACTGCCTGTTCAATCCTCTGGAACACATTTTCGTCAACTGGAAAGCCCAGATTTCACCGTGCCGGTTTACGCTCCTCCCGTTAGTGGATCAGCACTTCTCCGTATATCGTAAGGGCAAAGAGCAGGTGTTCAAATGCGTGGATCTGGGAAACAACGCAGGTCCGTTCGATTTTTCCAAGTGGCACCTGAAGGTCCGAAACCTGTTCACACCGCGCGCCATTCAAGGGCTCCCCGACGGCCATAACACCCTTCCCCAGATTTGCGCGGCCTTGTGTTCCCACGTACAGTTCTGATTTACAGGCGGCTGAAAAACGAGATCTGCGGTCACGCCAACGGCGTGACGCTGTAGTTTGGCCCTTGACTAGTCGAATTTCATGTGAAATTTCCCGTATTGGTTGGAAAATCAAGGGAATCCTCTTGACTTTTTATTCGTCCCTTGGTAACTAGTTATCAAACTAGTTACCAAGGGAGGTGAATTATGGGCTATCCCGCCAAGGTTCAACTCATCAAACGAACCAAAAGCGAGCAATGGTTCGTCAGTTTCCCCGCCGCCGTCGCCAGAGCCATGGAATTTGTCCCCAGCGAAAGCGTAGAATGGATCATTGAGGACAAAGGCCAACTGGTGCTTCGCAGAATTCAGACACCGCCATCCGCTGTCAAAAAAAAACTCCAGTCGGACTCTTTGAGCGATTCGAATCCCTCTGGCAAGAAGCACGGCCCGCCTTCACTCAGGAAAGAACCTTCCGGCGAGGCAAATCCCTAGCCCTCAGCGCTTTGACCTGCTTCGGTCGACGGACTATTACCGGACTCCTCGCCACCAGTGGAAGGCAATTTCAGGATTGGTCCGCCGATTATCGGCTCTTTAACCGGAACCGGATGGACCTTACCATCCTCTTTAGCGCGGTCCGGCAGGCTCTCTTGGAAACGATTCCTGAAACCGCTCCCATCGTCGTCGCCCTGGATGATACCCTGTTGCCCAAATCCGGCAAGAAAACCCATGGCGCGGCCTACCGGCGGGACCCGTTAGGTCCCTCCTTTCGCCCCAATTTTATTTGGGCACAGCGCTTTGTTCAGGTTTCCGCCGCTTCTTACACCAAAACCCGGACCCAGCCCGCCGACATGGTGCCCATCGATTTCCGCCATGCCCCAACCCCTGCCAAACCCTCCAAAAAGGCGCCCGCAGCAGCATGGGATCTCTATAAAAAACAGAAAAAACAGATGAATCTCAGCCTCATGGGCGTTCAATGCATTAACGACTTGAGAAACAAATTGGACCAAAATCCCAAGACCCAAAACCGAACTCTCGTGGTCGCCGTCGACGGCTCCTACACCAATCAATCCGTTTTAAAAAACCTGCCTCCCCAAACCACCTTGATCGGCCGCATTCGAAAAGACGCCAAGCTCTCCTATCTGCCCGAACATCCGACACATCGAGGAAGAAAACGTATCTATGGTGAATCGTCCCCAACTCCCGAACAGCTCCGATCGGATCCCCTCATCCCCTATCAGAAAATCACCGCCTGGGCAGCCGGAAGGCCTCACGACTTCAAAGTCAAAACCATCGGCCCCCTTCGCTGGCGAAAGGCCGGTGGCCACTTGGATCTCACACTCATCGTCATCGCCCCTCTCCGGTATCGACTCACCAAAAATACGCGCCTCCTATACCGGCAACCCGCTTACCTGATTTGCTCCAACCCTCACATGCCCCTTCAAGAGATCATCCAGTTTTATCTCTGGCGCTGGGATATCGAAGTCAACTTCAGAGACGAAAAGACCCTCCTGGGCGTCGGACAAGCCCAGGTTCGCACCCAAGCCTCCGTCATGAACGTACCCGCCTTCATTGTTGCCGCCTACGCCATGCTGCTCATCGCCGCACAACAAACGTTCAAAGACCCGGCCCATGGAACACGTACCCTCCCACCTCCAAAATGGCAATCCTCCAAAGCCAGAAGACTTGGCACTCAAAAACTGGTAAATCACCTCAGGGCCGAATTGTGGGGCCCTTCTCTCGGACTACAGAATTTCTCCCACTTCGTTGACAAACGTACCGCGGACCGAACTCATAAAAATACCAGACCCAATCTCGAATCCGCTGTATTATATGCAATTAATTAGGTAATTCTTACTAACCATGCACCAACCAGTATCACAAAGGGCCAAAGTCCAG
>JACQYL010000091.1 GCA_016208165.1 Deltaproteobacteria bacterium | reverse complement strand
GCAAACCTCCTGTGTTAAAAGTGTAGTAGCAGCACGGCGAGCCGTAGATTCCGGCCGAATTGGTCGTATCACCCCCTTTGAAGTGTGTCGCGGGAACGCTCCGAAGAACGCCGTAAAAAGCCAAGTTCCGCTGAACCCGTCCGATCCCATAAGCGATCGGCATTATAGTAGAACCATGCACGCCTTACCAACTGTTTTTTCCACGACCCCGATCCGGAGTCTCGAAAATCCCTTTTTGCGCTCCCTCAGCGCCCTGGACCCGTCGCTTTGCAGCAGGATGAAGGATCGGCGCAGGCCGGACAAATCCGGACGACTTGCGGCCGATTCGTTCCGTACCAGGGAAACGGACGCTGGCCGTCCTAAACCGGTCCGGGCCGAACAGGCCCCGATAGCCTGGCTGGATTCATGAGCGAAGGTATGTGGACCTGTACGGCAAGCGCGGGGACAATTGATATTGACACCGGGGGGAGGTCTGATTATGCTCGATGCTGAATAGAAAAGCGCGGGCTGTTCCGGCCTTTGAGGGCAGGCCAAGCGTTTCGGAGCCGGGAGACGGTTTCAAAAACATACCGCGCCGGGAAGTCTGTGCGCCGCTAGCGGAACAAACCCAACCTTCAAGAAATTCTGTTCTCGCCCTTCGAGTACCACTGTGCCTGGGTGGCGGAATTGGTAGACGCAAGGGACTTAAAATCCCTTGGACCTTGTGTCCGTGCGGGTTCGATTCCCGCCCTAGGCACCAATTGTTTCAAGAAGTTACAAGCAATTTGTCGGATGTTCGTAAATAGGAATTGACCCTAAAAAACCCCATTGGGATACTTTTGTGTCATCCCCTAAATTTTGTCTAAGTAAGCAACATGGCAAAAGTCCCCTGTACCCTCTTCGAAAAGTCCCTTGTACCCTATCAATGGAAGACAAGAAAGGCCGGGACCATGCTCGGCGATTCGTTGGTATCACAATGGACGATGGACGGCTACGTTTCCCCAAGTTTGATGAATGCGATGTATTCGCGTATATTATCTTTTAGCCGTACACGAAGGGGCTATCGGGAACGGAGCGTATTGTTGAGCCGTCCAGTGCAATAGAACGGCTGTGTTCTGACCCACCATCTATATGCTTTTGATCATGACAGCAACGATGTCGTCTTCCCTGTATCCTTCCATATCGCTCCACCCTGTGAATAATTTCCAAAGTAAACATACTAACGATTTTAAGTCGGCGTCTTCAGCATTAGCGAACCTCATTTCGTACACAGTCTCTGAAAGAACCTGAACAAATGTAAGAACGTCCGGATCTTCGATGGTTACGTTGTTGCAAACATATCTCACTTCGTCCAATAATAGTTCGAATCTTGCCAACAGCTTATTTAACAACAACTCATTATTGAGTCCATTACAAACAGCATACCATCGTTCCCTAGAATCATTTGCGGGTTCCTTAAAGTATTTTCGAAACTCATTCTGGTCCTTTAAGATTTCAACTAACTCAACTTCGTAGTCCTCATGACAAGCAGATAATAAAATCTCTATAGAGCTTTCTTTAAAATATTCCCACTGCTTAATCATATTTTGTTTGATGAGGTTCTTTGTACGTCTATATGGAAGCCATACAACCAGCAAATAGAAAATCATACTTAGCAAGAACCCGGTTGAAAGATTAAAAAGTATTGCGTTTCCAATAGGAAGCTGTTGGAACCAGGACTCTACCCATGTGTTGTTAAAAATTTCGAGCACCGGATCGCTTGTAGTTTTCAAGGCAAGCAAAATACTGACGATAGTCAAACTCCATAGCAATATTGCTATTTTCTTTTTCCGCAGCAATATTAGTATCTTCCTTTTCCGCTGTCTTGGTTTCATACTTCAATTTGAACCATCTCAAGTGCAATTGTCAAATTAATCTGTCGTCGAGGTTAGTCCTTGATAGGGGTCACTTTTCGGGCGGTGGGGAGCGCCTTTAAATAGGCGGCGTGTTTTTCGGCGGCGTCTTTGAGGTCTTGCTCGTTCACGACGTTGTAGCGGTCAAAGACCGACCGGCTCCGGTGCCCGGAGATTTGCATGGCGACACGTTCGGGTATGCCCGAGCGGACCATGTTTCTCACGGCGGTTCGCCTCAAGTCATGGTAAAGGTGCCCTTCGATCCCGGCCTTTTTATATGCGCTTTTCCAGGCTTTGCGTGAATCCTTGATCCGGTCAAATCCATTCGGACAGGGGAAAACCCAGGGGGAAAGGGTTCCGTCAAGCTTGATCCGCAAGGCCCTTCGCTTTCGTTTGACTTCCGAATGCTTTTGTACTACAAATTCTATAGGATCCATAAAAGAATTTAAGGGAGACTTTGGAGTGAAGAATAGAAAGTATGATTACATCGACAGAATTCCCGACAGGAGAGACCTCGGAGTAAACCTGGGCCTCGCGCTTCGGCGGGATTTGGACTACTACACGCAGACTTGGCGTCAGTTGCGGCCGCCGGATAAGAAAAGGAACCGGTGGCTCTACTTCGAGAAGGGCAACTTCTGGGCTATGCCCGCCGACGCCGGTCTCGAAATGATGGAAGACGGCAAAGCGGCAAACTTTTTTTCAGTTAAGTACTCGCGCTGGCCGGGAAAATCCATAGTCTGCCGGGATAGCAATCGCTTAAGCGCAAAAGACGCGAAAGAACTATTTCGAGAGGCTCTCACGTCCGAAATCATCGACGAGGTGTGGCGAAAATGTCAAGACCTCCGGGTAGTGGCTTGTCGAGAACCGTGGGATCAAGAGTGGCTCAAGGTCATGATAGTGAGTCCTTCCGCAAATGAGCTTACATTCCGCTCTTTGACACGCGAGAAAACCTACCGTTTCAAGCATCGACCAGACAAGATTCCTTTTTCCAATGGATGGATGTTGGATCGCTCCATGATGGACGCTGACGGACGGATTTCCCAGATCATGATGGAACGACTGAAAGAGGCCCTGAGGGGCTAGCGCTGAGGCCTTGGCTGAAGGGGTCTCTATGCGCCCGTTCGTTCAAAACGTTTCGCCCTGTTAGATCACCTCCCAAGGAAAAGTCCGGCACCTACGGCTCTCTCAAGAGGCGGAAGCCCCGGCTTGGCATCTTCCACTGTTGGGCCGAGCCGGGGCCAGGCTTCGTTATGCCTATGGCGTGACTACGCCCAGGCAGGCTCGGCGTTCCCGGAAGACGACCTCATATCCTCAATTCAACGAGATAATGTCGCTACCGACCCGTCAGATCCCGAATGGCGGTCATGCCGGCCAGGCTTTCGGCCTCCAGCATGGCCCTCATTACGGCTCGGGTGAAGCAGTCGGCGGCCGCTCGGCCCAGCTCGTTGACGGCTTGAGCTTGCGCGCCGATGAAAAAACCCTCGGCGCCCGGCAGTTCCTTTCGGCCGGTGGCCAGGCAGAAGATGGTGTCTCCGTCGAACATGGTATGGGCAGGCCGGATGGCGCGGGCCAGACCGTCTTGCGCCATTTCAGCCACTTTTTTGGCCTGGGCTTTGGTGAGGCGTCCGTCCGTAACCACCACACCGATGGTGGTGTTTCGGCCGGGTTCGCTCCCCGGAGGCGCGGGGATCTGGACGGCCTTTTTTCCCACGTCTCCCAATTCACCATCGACCTCGAGCCGCACCTCCCAAAGCCGGCCGGTGGCCGGGTCGATGACCGAGCCCAGCGAGTTGACCGCCGCCAGAGCGCCGACGATGAGGCCCGATCCCAAGCGTTCGCTCGCCGTACCCACGCCGCCCTTGACGCCACCGGCCAGAGCGCCCGTACCCGCGCCCACGCAACCCATGTCCACCGGTCCCGCTTTGGCGGCATCGCACGCCTTGCGTCCCCATTCCGGGCCGATGGGGGGTACGAAGTCCTCGCCTCGTCCTAAATCGAACAGGGCCGCGGCCGGTACGATGGGCGCCACGTGTCCCTTATCCAGCGGAAAACCGTAGGACCGTTCGGCCAGCCAACGCACGACCCCGTCGGCGCTGCTCAGGCCGTACACCGACCCTCCGGTCAATACCACCGCCTGCACTTTTTCCACCAGATTCTGGGGCTCGAGAAGATCCGTCTCCCGAGTGCCGGGGGCCGATCCCCGAACGTCCACTCCGGCCGTCGCGCCCTCCGGGCAGAGGATCACGGTGACGCCGCAGGCGGCGGCCCGGTCGCTGTAGTGCCCTACGAGGATTCCTTCCACATCCGTGACGGCGTTATACGGTCCCAGAATAGCCAACGGGTCACCTCCCTGTTATTGTGTTGACATCGTCCGCGCGCCCGGAAGCCTTCCTTGTCCGACAACTTGCTTCATTCGACCGCGGACGCCGACCCTTCCCAGGGCTCCATCTTCCGGTACAGGAGTTCGGCCACCTCTGCGTGAAGGCGTTCATTGGGATGGCCGTCCATGCTGTTGACCATCATTTCGTGGGGCTTGCGATTCCGCAGATGTGGGGTGAGGTCCAGCACCAGCGCGCCCGAATCGGCCAGAAAACGCGCCACCTTTTCCGTGATGCCTTGGCTTACGGAAGGGTCACCCAGGTGGGGCCAGATCAGGAAGCAGATGTCGGCGTTCGCATCGGCCGCGTAGTTCAGCATACTCGAGAGTTCCTTGGTATGCGCCAGCCAGACCTTTTCCGTTTGGTAGGCCTTGTTGAGATATTTCCAATATTGATCGGTTGCGGACCTCAGGCTTCTATACGCTCTCCAGTACACAAAGTTGAAAAGGTGCGAGTGGTCCACCAGAGGGCGGATGAACGGACCAGGCCGGCGCACCAACTCCGGAAGCGGCGCGCCTTCTCTCACGGCCGCACTGTAAATGTCGTTCAGGCAATACGAGACGATGATTCGATCGGGTTTTTTCGGATAGCGTGTCATTGCCTCGTATTCACGATCCGTCTGCCAGCCGTTCCGGGCCAGCACAACCACTTCCCATCGGGCGCCCAGCTTTCTTGCCAGCACGTCGGAAAAACGGTTGCAAACGTCCTTGATACCGTGGCCGGCCGCAAACGAGTCTCCCACAACGAACAGGATCCGTGTGCCGAGGTCCTCGTTCCATGGGTGTTCCTTGTCCCTGTACCCCATGGAATTGATCGGTTTCCAATAGGTCTCGTTCCACTTTTTTGCCGCCAAGGTAAATCCGAACCCATCGGAAATTTTCACGAATGACGAGAACGCATATTCCAGAGCCAAAAGCGTATATCCCAAGGCGAAGAAGCCTATGCAAAGATTGATCGACATGCGGCGGAACCTGGATCCGTTTTTCCATAAGAAACGACATACGAAGATCAAACCCGTCAAGGCGATGGTTAGTATGATAAAGGAGATCATCATAGTCACTCCATCATAGTGAATATTATAGAGGCGTCAATCCGGGAGCAAGGGAAGAACGTCATCGTCGTTTGACAAAGCGGAGGGTAGGGGGGGCTTGCCACAGGGGCAAAGGTTCCCCCCCGGAAAGGTTTATCTTCGGAGCCGTTACGCTCCCCTTCGGGCATTACTCGACAGGATCTTCTCGCGGAGCTTCTTGTAAGTCAGCAGGGCCTTGATGGCCGGGACGGCTCTTTCGGGGCCGGGGTAGAGCGGAACGCCCCGTTCGATGAGCACGCGGCAGAAGCGTTCCTCCAGGTTTCGAAAGGTGTATCCGACCAGCGGTTTCCGTTGTTTCTCCGCAAGCTCGGCCACCCGGTTGCACGCCTGGTGAATGAACTTGCCGGACTCGTTTTCTATCCGGTCTTCCGGGATTCCCATGAGCGTGAGGGCCCGTTCGATGCTCTGATCCGAAATCAACAGATACATCAGCATGATATCCGCTTTCTCCTCGCTGATGAGCACCTCCGGGATTTCGTTGTAGTAGTGCAGCGGGTTTTTCATGAACGTGAGGTCCACGGGATTGTTGATGCTCCCTGTATGAGGAACATAGGCGGAAAGGCGTTCCAAGGTATCCGCGGATAAGGGGGGCACCCCCAGCCCGGCCCGGCTGCAGGCGTCGGCCGCCGCGGCGCCGGGACCTCCCGAATGGGTCTGAATGACGACGTTGGGACCTTCCGGCACGGGCAACCGGCCGAGTGTCCAGCAGAAATCGAAAAGCTCCGTTACGGAGCGCGCCCGCACGATGCCGCTCTGACGAAACGCGCCGTCGTAGAGCGGATCCGGACCGGCGAGGGAGCCTGTGTGGGAAAAGCCGGCGCGCCTGCCCGCTTCGGAACCGCTGACGTATATGGCCACAATGGGTTTGTGGGGCGCGATGGACCGGGCCGTTTCTATGAAGGCTCTGCCCCTTTTGATGCCTTCGACATACAGAGCGATGACTTTGGTGTTCGGGCACGCGCCCAGGTACTCGAGACAGTCCACAATGTCCACATTGGCTTCGTTGCCTACACTGAAGGCCGCGCTGAACCCCATTCCCAATCCGTCGAGGTAGTCGAACATCTGTGTCACGAAGCTCCCGCTCTGGGAGGCCATCCCCACGAAACCGGGCTTCCCCGCGAAAGGCATGAAGGTGGTGTTCAATTTGTGGTGCGGGTTGGTCACGCCGATGCAGTTGGGACCTAAAAAGCGGATCCGATGCTTCCCGGCGACCTCTTCCAACTCTTTCTGCAATTGGAGGCCGTCGCCGCCGACCTCCCTGAATCCTCCTGAAACCACGATGGCGTGTTTGATGCCTTTTTTCCCGCAGGCGTCCAGTGTTTCGGCCACCAGACGCGTTGGGAGCACCAGGAGCGCGAGATCCGGCGTTTCGGGGACTTCCCGGATACTTGAATAGGCCTTCAGACCCTGGACCACCGGCTCCTTGGGATGTATGGGGTACAGTGCTCCCTCGAATCCAAGGGATTTGATCGAATCGAGCAGCGTCGTTCCCATGGTGGTGGCGCTGTTGGATGCTCCAAAAACAGCAATGCTGCCGGGATTTATGATTTTGAACAATGGGCTTTGTTTGATCGAGTCGAGCATGTTTCTTATCCCTCCAGGACCACGAGTGCGTCCACAGCGACGATTCGTCCTTGCGGATCGATAATGACCGGATTCGCGTCCAGTTCGGTAATCGCTTCCAATTCCATTCCGAGTGTTCCCACGGCAGTCAGGGCCCGGCACAGGGCCTCGATATCCGCCGGCGCCTGCCCGCGGAACGGTCCCAACAGATCCTTGGATCGCAACTCTTCCGTCATGTCCCGCGCCTCCGGCAGATCGAAAGGCGCCACTCGAAACACCGTGTCTTTGAAAACCTCGGTCATTACCCCGCCCAAACCCAGCATCACGCATACGCCGAATTGCGGATCGCGATTCATTCCGATGACCAGTTCGCGCGGGCCGAGGATCTTTTCCTGTATGAGTACTCCGTCCAGAGGCGCTTCCGCCTTGCGGACGAAACGCTGAAAAGTGCGCCGTACCTGATCTTCACTGTCCACGTTCAGTTCGATCCATCCCTGGTCGCTTTTGTGCATCAATCTGGGCGAACAGCCCTTCATGACGACCGGATAACCCAGTTTCCTCGCAAAAGCCGCAGCCTCTTCCTCGGTTGCAGCCAGCGCCTCCCTGGTAATGGGGATTCCGAAAGCATCGAGGAGTCTCTTGGAATCGTACTCGGAGAGTGCTGTTTGCCCTCGGTTCAGAGCGGCTTGAATGATTTCCTTCGGTTCCATCCAAATCTCCCTATGGTTCTGTGTGATGTTGATCCGGGTCGCTTGAGATCACAGATCCGTGTTACAGATCACTTTGAGCCCGCGCACGAGGGTTTCCAGATCGGCGATCCCCAGCGCAGATTCAACGGTTTTTTCCAATTTGTTGACCTCCTCCAGGATTTCCGGAAGGAGGGTTCGAGCCCGGACCGTGAGCCGGATGGCGTTCAACCGGCCGTCCGTGGGGTGCGGCTCTCTCGTGACGAGTCCCATGGCTTCCAGTCGTTCGATCATGGTGACGGCGGCGGCTTTTCCCACCCCGTATCGTTCCGCAAATACTCCCAGGCTGATGGCTTCTTCCCGCCGGATGATGCCGAGGGCCATGGCCTGCTGATACGTCAGACCCAGAGGCGCCAGGACCCGGTTGTAGTACGCGGTGAGTTTTCGGGACGCCCGGGTGGTCAGCGTGCCTATGAAATACTTTGGGGGAGGGGAGTTTGTTTGCATGCGAACGTTCGCTACCAAACATCATCGGAAAAAGCAAGGACAATCGTCAGGGATGGGGACGAAAGCAACGCATTTTTCACGGCGCTGCTCCGGTTCCCGCTACTGTGTAGTCCCCGGATTCCCGAAAGGCATACCGCGCCATGGGCATCCCGGTGACGGGAAGCGGGCTCAATTGCTTGCCGTTGAGGCTACGGAGAAGGTATTATAACCTGAAAGGCGCTAAAGTTCGTTTTGTGCGGGTGGAGGAGATGCCGTTTCGGGTGAAATTCAGCTCTCGCTCGTGTTTGCTAACCCCTACCCACCGGACGGCAGAGGATCCTCGTATCCCAATCCAGGACACCAAACGACCGAAAGGAGGGTTTGTAGGATGAAAATCCGTCATCTGTGAGGGCCTGAGATTCGAGTCGCCGTTGGCGGCCCATCGATCACCGAGCCACACCGTTTCTCGTTTCGATCCGAACCCTGACGGTATGTGTCTCGGGGGAAGACCTCGATCGGGCAGCCCGTGCATCCTTCTTGCCCGAGCCGCCCCCTGCTGTTACTATGGGCCATGCACGTGAATAGGATAATCGCTCAACGCCTGGCCCAAACCCGTTTCGGCCGTTGGGCCCTGAATCGGGAAGCCGATCTGAGCATATTCAGATCCAAACCGTCGCCACGCTTTTATGCGGGGCTAGTTCTTGTGGCCCTGAGTTATCTCCTGGGACTTCCCGCAGTTGGCGTCTGTGTCTATCTTGCCCGTCAGTGGGAAAAGCCCCTGGTTCTCCTGCTGGGAGGCGGCGCGATCTGGGTGCTGATTCACCTGATGTTCACGGCGGGGGCCTATCTGTCCGGTGGCAATTACGTCCTGGCCTTGGTGCGTTGGACCGCGAACCGGTTTCTCAGGAAGCTTCTCTCCCTTTCCTGAATTCCCAGGGTTCGTTTTTCGGCGTGGCGTTTTCTTCGGAGGCCATACCCGAACTAGGCCGACAGCTTCATTACCACGCCATCAAAAAAATCCCTAGAAGGGCGAAGCCCATCCCCAGGCCTTCTTTCAACGTTACGGGTTCTTTCAGCACCATGGCCGCGAGCGCTACGCTTATCACCGGATAGATCGCGGTCATCACCGATATGACGGACACCTTTCCCCTGGAAACGGCAACCAGATAGCAGAAGGCTCCGATCATCCCCAGGATGCCCGTGCCGATTCCGAGACCCATGCCTCTCAGATCCGGATCCGGCCGGAAACGCAGAAAGACCAGGGTCGATAGACCGACCACCATCACACCGATGGTTTCATATATAAGGGCGCTCGCGGGGCTGACGTATCGTGTGGTGATTTTTGGGATGAATCCCCATAAACCCCAGCAGAACATAGCGATGAACGTGGGCAGCAGCCAGGTCTTCATGATCTCTCCGTCTCAAAACGATTCCGCCGTTCTTCCGACCATTTAGTCTCCGAATAGTAGCAATTCTTTCATCATTCCTCCAAGCCCTTAAGGCATAGAACTTCGCAAGGGGCGGAAATTAACGCCGGGAGTTGCTTGAAAATCAGGGCGCGGTAGCATAACCTTTTCTTTTGGGGTACGTCTAAAGAAAGGTTGGGAACATTTTTTGGGCACGGAGGGGTTCCCCAAGTATGCCGTGACCGGACACCCGTTGGTGTCGTCCCGGCTCGGTGACCACTCAGAGCGAGCAAACGCATGGTCGATTCCGAACTCCAAGATTTCGTTCGACGACAGCTGAAATCGGACTTCAGCATTTCGCCTCTCAAAGGCGACGGCTCCGAACGCAGTTTTTTCCGCGTTTCCTTTTCCGGCGGAACGGTCATCGCGTTGGACCACAGGGTCCATCCGGCGGAGGCGGAATCCTATTTTCGCATAGGGACCCATCTCTTGAACTGTGGTATTCCGGTTCCCCATATTATCACCTATGAGCGGGGACGTTTTTTTCTCCTGGAGGATCTCGGCGACTGGGATTTGTATCGGGAGTGTCGGCACAAGGAGCAGGGAAGGGCGATGGAACGCTATTGCCGGGCGGTCGATCTTCTGGTGCGGTTGCAATTGGAAGCCACTCCTACGTTTGATGTGGCATGGTGCTTCGACACCTCCTGTTATACGGGGGATTTCGCCTACGAGCGCGAGGGCTTGTACTTCCTCGACCGTTTTGTGAAGAAAGGATTGGGCTTGGAAGTTGAGAAAGGGAAAATCGCTGAGGAGCTGCGCGTGCTGGCGCAAGAGATCGACCGGATCCCGTTCCGTGGGTTCATGCATCGTGACTTTCAGTCGCGCAATCTGATGATGAAGCAGGACCGTCTGATCGCCATCGATTTTCAGGGTGCTCGGATCGGGCCTCCCCAATACGACCTCGTCTCTTTACTCTACGATCCGTACGTTATGCTCGACCGGGATATGAGAGGACAGCTTATCGAACGATATGTGCAAGCAACGGAAGGAACGTGGCAACCCGTGTCGGAGTTCCTGGAGCACCTCGGCATCGTGGCGTTGCACCGCCTGATGCAGGCGTTGGGCGCGTTCGCCGTTCTCGGCGTCGAGAAGGGAAAACCCGGTTTCAGGGAGCACATCCCCGGCGCCGTGGCCCATCTGGTCGAGGTCTGGGAGCAGCTTGGAAGGACAGGATATCCGGCGTTCAACGATTTGATCGATTATTGTGCGAACGAGGCAAAAGCTCGGTTTCCATCACAAAAAATTTGACACACCGTTCGGATTCGGTAAAATAGAAGCTTTTCGGTAAGGAAATTCATGGAAGAGATCATCCTCACAGAGCAGGAAATCCGGGACTTGATACACGAGCTGGCCGTGGAGATTCATCGGTCCGAGAATCTGGACAACTTCGTGCTGGTGGGTATCCGGACGGGAGGCGCGTTTTTGGCTCAACGCCTGAAAGCGAAGCTGATGGAAATCGCATCGGTGG
>JACQYL010000090.1 GCA_016208165.1 Deltaproteobacteria bacterium | reverse complement strand
GGCAAAGACAGGCCTTCTCACGACCAAGGGAGTGCGGTATGCCCTCGAGATGCGAAGAGGCGTGCGGGAGGAACAGTACAACAACCGGTATCGGAACGCGGAGCCGCTGGTCGAGCGCTACCTGCGGGCGCCGGTTCGAGGTCGGCTCGATTACAAAGGGGATGAAATCGAACCCGTGAATGAAGAAGACGCAAGAGACGGTGTCCGGTTGTTCGAGATGGAACAGGTAGAAGCCGTGGCCGTGTGTTTCATGAACTCGTTTGCGAATTATGCTCACGAAAAAGCAGTGGGAGAGATCGTTCGCGAGTTGCTCCCGGCGGCCTATTCGGCCGTTTCTCACGAGGTATTGCCGTCCATCCGTTTCTACGACCGCATCAGCACCACCGTGCTGAACGCCTACGTCGGTCCCATCCTGAGTCGATATCTGGACGCTCTAAGGAAGAAACTCGAGGCCGTGGAATTTGGGGGCGTTCTTCTGATCATGCAGTCCAACGGGGGCGTCATCAGTCCCGAGATCGCACGAAAACACGCGGCTTCCACATTGTTGTCCGGACCAGCCGGCGGGCCGGTCGCCGGTATCGCGTACACAGCCATACAGGGATATCGCGATTGCATCACCATGGACATGGGAGGGACCAGTTTTGACACGGCCCTGATCAAGGACCGGACGCCGCTGGTGACCACCGTGGGGGAAATCAATCGCCTGCGTTTGGCCTTACCCATGCTCAACGTGGTCACCATCGGGGCAGGGGGCGGCAGCATCGGATGGCTCGACGAAGGCGGGCTGCTCCGGATGGGACCCCGGAGTGCGGGATCCAAACCCGGTCCCGTGTGTTATGATTTGGGCGGCGAAGAACCTACGTGTACGGATGCGGATTTGATTTTGGGATATCTGGACCCGGACTACTTTGCCGGAGGGCGCATCCGGCTCAATTTGGACAAAGCCGTGGAGGCCGTTCGGCGGAATATAGCGGATCCCTTGGGTATGAACGTGATGGAAGCCGCCGCCGGCATGTATAATGTCATCAATGTGAACATGGCGGCCGCTGTCAGGGAGGTGTCGGTACAACAGGGGCAGGACCCGCGGGATTTCCCTCTGGTCGTGGCGGGAGGAGCGGGTCCCAACCATGCGTGTATGATAGCAAAAGAGCTCGAGATTCCCGTCATGCTGGTTCCCAGCGAATCCAGCATCTTCTGTGCGGCGGGGATGCTCATGAGCGACCTCAAACACGATTTCGTGCGGAGCTACCCAACGCTTCTCGATGAAACGGATCCGGAGCGCTTCAGAAATCTGTTCAGAGAAATGGAAGACGAGGGCCGCGGGCTCCTCGCCATCGAGAAAATATCGGATGAACGCATATCGTTCGTCTATGCCCTGGATTTACGGTACGTGCGCCAGTACCACGAACTGACCCTCGAGGTTCCACGTTCGGAAATCGAAGGGGTGGAGATGGCGACCATCGGGAAGCGGTTCCATCCCAGGCACGACCGTATGTACGGGTATTCCCTCGAAGACGACGGAACCAGGATCGAATTGATCAATCTCCGCCTTACCGCCATCGGTCGCACGGACAAACCGCGCTTCACGGAGCAGCCTTTTGAGGGCGAAAGTCCTGAAAAGGCGTTCAAGGGAACACGATCCGTGTACTTGCCGTTGGAGCGGCGAAAAATCGAGACGCCCGTGTTCGAGGGCGATAGACTGTTCTTCGGCAATCATATTGCAGGGCCGGCCATTATCGAACAAGTGAATACGACTACCTTTATCACTCCGGAATACAACGCCCTAGTGGACAGATACGGCAGCTACACCGTATACCTGAAATCCAGGGAAACGGAATTCAAGGAAAGGGTTTTGGCATGAGCTCGATCCCCATAGACCCGATTCTGGTCTCCATACTGCAAAGGCGTTTCAAGTCCATCACCGAAGAGATGAGCATAGCCCTCACGATGACCACCCGTTCCCCGATCCTGTGTGAAGCCAAAGACTTTGTCACCGGGCTTTACGATTCGCAGGGAAGAATGCTCGAGCAAAAGGAGAACCTGCCGATTCTCAGTTTTTCCCTGGGACCCGTCTGTGAATACATCATTCGGTATTTCGGGGACGACATCCATCCCGGGGACGTTATTTTCCATAACGATGTGTTTTCCATGGGAAATCAAAATAACGACGTGGCGGCGTACAAGCCCATCTTTTACAGAGATGAACTGGTGGGGTGGTCGGCCTGTAAAGGGCATCAGGCGGACATCGGAGGCGCCGTTCGGGGAGGGTACAACCCGTTGGCCACGGAGGTATGGCAGGAGGCGCTGCGGATACCGCCGGTAAAAGTCTTCGAGAAAGGCCGACTTCGCAAGGACGTGTGGGATCTGATATTCGCCAACATCCGCCTGGAAATGGTGGCTCAGGATATGCGGGCGCAGATCGGGAGCTGCGTGGTGGGCGAGCGTGGTCTTCTGGCGCTCATCGAGAAATACGGTCCGAGCGTGTTCGATGCCCACAAGGAGTATCTGTTCGAGTCCACGGAAAAGATGATGAAGGCGGAGATCCGCTCCATACCCAACGGCGTGTACACGGGTGAATCCAACGTGTATTATGACGGCCGGACACCGGGTTCCGTGTATACGATCCGGGTAAGGATCACGGTGGAAGACGAGCACATTACTTTTGACTATTCGGACACCGATTCCCAAACCAACGGCTTTGTCAACGGGACGTACACCTCGAGTGCTTCCGCGACCGTACTGACCTTTCTGCAGATGGTGAATCCGGATGTTCCTCACAACGACGGCATGGTCCGGCCCATTGACATCATCATCCCCAAGGGGACCATCCTGAATGCGGACTATCCGGCGGCCACCACCTATGGCAATCACCTATGTCCCAATAACGCCGACGCCATCATGCGGGCTTTGGGCCCGGTCATCCCGGATCGGGTGACGGCGGAATGGAACGAACTGCTGTGCAGCCTGTCGACGGGGATCGATCCGCGGCGAAACGAACCTTATGTGGACATCGGGTTCATGGGCCTCAAAGGAGGCTCAGGAGCCATAAGGGGTGTGGACGGCTACGATCATATCGGCATGATCGACGCGTCGGGCGGAGTCCTGGATCAGGATTACGAGATGTTCGAGCAGCAGACTCCTCACCTTTTGCTGCATCATGAGTACTGGACCGACTCCGCGGGAGCGGGCCGATGGCGAGGGGGGCTAGGAGTGGAAACCCGATTCGTGATCGGCGGGAAAAAGACAAAGGTCATCACCTTCGGGGACGGTGACGTGGAAGCGGCCCGGGGCGCTCACGGGGGCAAGGAGGGGACGCTGAACAAGATCGAGCTGAAGTATCCGGACGGAACCATCTACAAGGCCGCCAGTAAGGACCTCATCGAGGATGTTCCGGAAGGGACCGTCTATTTTCAGCAGGCAGGCGGCGGAGGCGGTTACGGCGACCCTTACGCGCGGTCTTCGGAGCGGGTTCGCAAGGACGTGCGAAACGGGGTGGTTTCCATTGAAAAGGCCCGAAGCGATTACGGGGTGGTGATTCATCCCGAAACGCTGGAACCGGACCCGGAAGCCACGGCTCGACTCCGTATGGGTCGCGGGTTGGATGATTAGGCCTTCGTCTATCTCTTTGTATAATGCTCTTAGTACTAGCTGAAGGAGAATACAGGAAATGGCAGGGCGTTTCATGCCTGAGATAGCATCTGAAGAAGAACTGCTGGCCCTCCAATTGGAAGGTCTTAAATGGACGGTGAATCATGCGTATCAAGGGTCGGAATTTTACCGGCGCCGTCTGAACGACGCCGGCGTGAAACCCGAAACCATAAGGTCCCTCGACGATCTGAGGCGATTACCTTTCACCACGGCGAACGACCTCCGGGACGGATATCCGTTCCCTCTTCGCTCCGTTCCCTTCGAAAAGATCGTCCGTATACACGCCTCCACCGGCACCACGGGCAAGAGAAAAGTGCTCTGCTACACCCGGAAAGACATTGATGACTGGACCCATTTTTTTGCGCGCTGTTATGAAATGGCGGAGTTGACGCCGGAAGATCGGATACAGATCGCCGTTGGATACGGCATCTGGACGGCGGGAATCAGTTTCCAGACGGCATGTGAACGGTTCGGCGCCATGGCCGTGCCCGTGGGACCGGGGAACCTGGACATGCAGTGTCAATTTCTGGAGGACATTCAGAGCACCGTCATCTGCTGTACCGCATCCATGGGGCTTCTGCTGGCCGAGCAGGTCCGTGAACGGGGGCTCGGGGATCGGATCAAACTTCGGAAAGTCATCATGGGCTCCGAAAGGTCCAGTGAAGCCATGGTCCAAAAAATGAAGGACCTGCTGGGCGTCGAAGATGTGTTCGACATTCCGGGACTCACGGAACTCTACGGGCCGGGAACCGGCCTGGACTGCGTGCACCACGCGGGCATTCACTATTGGGCGGATTACTACATTCTCGAGATCGTGGATCCGGATACGCTCGAGCCCGTTCCGGAAGGCGAGGTGGGGGAAATGGTGGTTACCACGCTTCGCAAGGAAGGAGCGCCCCTTATCCGTTACAGGACGAGGGACCTGACCCGGTTGATTCCGGGCCGATGTGCGTGTGGAAGCGTGCTGCCTCGTCACGACCGTCTGGTGGGACGGTCCGACGACATGTTCATTTTCAGAGCGGTGAACATCTACCCGAGCAATGTTGACGAGATCCTGTCGGGGATCCAGGGGTTGGGGAGCGAGTATCAGATCGTTCTGGAACGCCTTTCCGATGGGAAGGACCACATGGTTGTGCGCGCCGAACGAGACGGTGCGATTCCCGACGAGGATGTTCCAGCCCTGGCCGAAAGGGTCAGAGCGGAAATCAAAACGAAAATGATGGTAACGGCGGATGTTGAAATCGTGGCGTACGGCGCGCTCCCGAGGAGCGAACGCAAGAGCAAGCGAGTGTACGATCACCGGTGATCGTTGGGCGTTCAAGCGCTTCGGCATCGCCGGTCCGAATAGGCGGAGCGGTTTCTCGTCGCTCACTCGCGGCGTCCTGCCTTGGAGGACGTCCGATGCCGCGGCCTCAGGGAAGCCTGATGGAACAGCGCGGCGGCAAGAGCGATTGAAAGACCGATTGGGATTGTGGAACGGAAGTGAACAGGCAATTCGAGGAGGAGTGTCATGAAACGATTTTTGATGGTTGTCCTGATTCTCGGGATGATCCTGACGTTGGGATCACCGGTTAGGGCCGAAGAACCGATCAAACTGGGAGTGTTTTTTGCTCTGTCGGGTCCGGCGGCTTTCATCGGAACCCCCACCAAGCTGGTGGCTGAGATGGTGGTGAGCGAGATCAACAAGGCCGGGGGTATCAACGGCAGACCTCTCGAACTGGTGATTGGCGATACGGAGAGCGATCCCACCAAGACCGTTATGGTGGCCAAGCGGTTCATCGAGAAAGATAAAGTTGCGGCCATCATCGGTCCTACTCGCACCGATACGGGGATGGCCGTTAAGAAGCTCATCGAGGAGGCAAAGATACCGACGTTCATGACCGTGGGAGGGGATCCGGTCATCATGAGCGGGATGCACGGGGGCAAGGATTTCGGCACGGCGCACTGGATTTTCAAGTCTCCTCAGCGTTCTTCCATCGCCGTGAGCAAGGTGTATGAATACCTGAAAGCCAAAGGCGTGAAGAAGATCGCACTGTTCACTGCCTCGGACGGTTTCGGCAAGGACGGCAAGCGCTGGCTGGACAAATTCGCCAAGGACTACGGCCTCGAGATTGTCATTGATGAGTCGTTCAATCCCAGCGATACGGACATGTCCGTGCAGTTGACCAAGATTCGCGGGACGGACGCGGAAGTGATCATCTGCTGGACCATCGGACCCGCCGGCGCCATTGTGGCCAAGAACGTCAAGCAACTGGGCGTCGCCCTGCCGCTGTTTCAGTGCCACGGATTGCCCGGCCCCGATTACGTCGAGTTGGCGGGCCCGGCTTCCGAAGGAAACTTGATGCCCTCCACCAAGTTGATGGCTCCGGATCAGCTCGCGGATACGGATCCTCAGAAGAAGGTCATCCAGGAGTTCGTGCGGCTGTATAACGACGTGTACAATCTGGATGAACAGTTTCCCATCAACACTCATTCCGGATATGCCTGGGACGCTATCTATATTGTGGCGGACGCCATGAAGAAGGTGGGTACGGACCCCGATAAGCTGCGGGACGCCATAGAGAAGACCGACGGATTCGTGGGTGTCAGCGGCGTGTACCACATCAGCCCGGAAGACCACAATGGTTTAGGCACCGACTCCATGATTATCGTCAAAATCGAAGACGGTAGGTGGATTCTGCAAGACTATTAGGATCGGGCTGCTGACTGAGGGAGACTTTGAAAAGTCTCCCTCAGGACTCCCTTCAAATTTTCTGTGCATTGCCTCACCGCCTTCGGCGGAGCGGTTAAGGCTGACCTCGACGCATCGGCATGATACGGCGAACGTCTCTTACTGATTCCAAGTGCTTGTCCTTTAGAGGAATTCGTTCATTTCAGCCTTTTTGTAAAAGGCGGCCGGGGGCCCCGGAGTTTATCGAAGTGAGGGCCGGGGTTCAGCGAGCATTCTTTTTCCTAACCATCCACCCGGAGTATGCTTATGGTCACTTTCGAGTATCTCAAGCCCCGAAGCTTGGATGAAGCCATTTCGCTCATGGAAAGCTACGGAGAGGAGGCGATCTACGTAGCCGGGGCCACGGATGTAATGGTAAAGATCAGGGAACGTAAGATTGCGCCCAAGTACCTGATTTCGCTCCGCCATGTCGATGGATTGGACACCATTCGGATGGACGAGGAAGGTGTGCTTTACATCGGCAGCGGCGTAACCCACCGCCGGCTCGAACTTTCCGAAATGATCCAAAGAACGTATCCGATCATTCACGATGCGGTTCGAAACATCGGTTCGGTGCAGGTTCGTAACGTCGCCACCATTGGAGGAAACGTGGTGAACGCCGTGCCTTCGGCGGATGGCGCGGTTCCGCTGCTGACCCTGGACGCCGTCGCGGAAGTGAAGGGACCTAAAGGAGGGCGCAGGATACCGCTCAGAGACTTCTTCATCGGCCCGGGCATGACCCTGCTCGAGCACGGGGAGATTGTGACCGAGTTCGAAGTTCCGGCCCGTCCGGCAAGAACAGGTTCCTGCTACATCAAGCATACGCGCCGGGAGGCCATGGAGTTGCCTCTATTGGGTGTGGCGGCGATTCTTTCGCTCAGGGGAGAGAATCGTCGTTGTGAAAAGGTTCGGCTGGGCCTTGGTGTGGCCGCGCCTACACCCATAAGGGCGTTCGGAGCCGAATCGGTTCTTGAAGGCGCCGAGCTTGTCGAGGAGAACATCCTCAAAGCCGCCGACACGGCGGCGATGGAAGCGCGCGTGCGGGATTCGGTGCGGGGAGAAGCGTGGTACAGGCGCGAAATGGTGGGCGTGCTCGTGGCAAGAGCAATCCGAATGTGTGCGGCAAGGGCGGAGGAACGCGCATGAAAAGTCTGATCCGATTCAAACTCAACGGACACGAGGTTGAAGTCGAGGCGCCTCATCATTGGACATTGCTGAGGCTGCTGAGGGAAGGACTGGGCTACACGGGAACAAAGGAGGGCTGCGGCAGCGGGGAGTGCGGAGCGTGTACGGTCATTGTGGACGGTCTTTCAGTGAACTCGTGCCTGTACCCGGCCCTCGAGATCGAGGGCTGCGACGTATTGACCATCGAAGGGCTGGCGCTCGAAGACGGGGAACTGCACCCGATCCAGAAGGCATTCGTCGAGTACGGCGCCGTACAGTGCGGATACTGCTCACCGGGCATGGTGCTGTCCGCAAAGGCGTTGCTCGACCGGAACCCACACCCCGACGAGGAGGAAATCCGGCATGCCCTTGCGGGCAATATCTGCCGTTGTACCGGGTACATTCAAATATATTCAGGATTTGAGCCTTCCGGGCATGTTGTATGGGAAGATCCTGTTCAGTAAGTATGCCCATGCCCGCATTGCGCACGTCGACACGAGCCGGGCCGAGAAGTTGTTGGGGGTCCGAGCCGTCATCACAGCCCAAAACACGCCGGAAATCCGGTTCGGATTTTATAAGGACAACGTGGCGCTGAAAGGTGGCAAAGTTCGTTCCTACCGGGATGAGGTGGCCGCTGTGGCGGCGGTGGATCCCGACATAGCCGCCGAGGCGGTTCGGCTGATCCGGGTGGAATACGAGCCGCTCCCCGGTGTGTTCGACCCGTTTGAAGCCATGAAGGAGGGCGCACCTCTGGTGCATGAAGAGCATAAGGGGAACGTGCTCAAGTTACCGTGGAAATTCATTGCCGGAGACCCGGACAGCGCCAGGGAGCAAAGCGCTTACGAGGTGGAGGATCGGTACGAAGTCACCTGGGTGACCCATTGTTGCATGGGGACCAGCGGATGCGTGGCGGTGTTTGACGTCAGGAACAACCTCACCCTGTACAGCACGACGCAGATTCCGCACCTGGCCATACGGGATTTCAACAATGCGCTGACCAAAATGGGGATCAATAATCCCAAGACGCGTATTGTCAAGACGACTATCGGAGGTGCGTTCGGGAGCAAGCTGGACACCCATCCTTTTGAATACATCGCCGTTTTGCTGGCGCACCGGACCCACAAGCCGGTGAAGATCGTTTTTGACCGAACGGAAGAGTTCTTCGCCACTCCGGGGCGACAACCGGCTGTCATCGATATTGCTCAGGGTTGCGATACCGAAGGCCGCCTTACGTTTCGGGACGTGCGCATGGTTCTCGACAACGGGGCATATACTTCCTGGGGAGCGACCACTCCTACCGTTATGATGATGCCGGTGTCTTCCCTGTATAAGGTTCCCAATGTGCGCTACTCGGCCAAGTGCGTTTACACGAACAACCTGTATTGCCAGGCCATGCGCGGGTACGGCAACCCCCAGGCCACGTTCGCCATCGAGAGCCAGATCGACCATCTGGCCGAAGAGGCCGGGATGGATCCGTACGAGTTTCGAGTGCTGAACGCCAACGAGCCCGGAGAGACCACACCGCAAGAGTTCAAGATTACCACGTGCGGGCTGTGCGACTGTCTGGACGCGGTGGCCCGAAATCTCAACTGGAAGACCAAACGGGGCAAGGGCGACATGCGCAGGGGCGTCGGCATGGCATCGCTCATACACGTGGGCGGTGGAGCCCGGGTGTATAAGTCCGACGGATGTGGAACGATTATCAAGATGGACGATTACGGTAAGATAGATCTCTTTACGGGCGCTACCGATATCGGGCAGGGTTCGGAAACCGTTATCGCACAAGTGGTGGCCGAGGAGCTGGGATTGTTCGTTGAAGACATCAATGTGATCGATTATGACACGGACGTCTGTCCCTGGGACGTTGGAGTGCATGCAAGCCGGACCACTTTCGTGGCGTGCAATTCAGCGCTGGGAGCCGCGCGAAAGATCAAGGCTCGGATTTTGGAAATGGCGTCTCGAATTCTGGCAACGGACCCGAGCGACCTTTCGATTTCCCGGCGGGTAGTGAGTTCGAAAAGCAATCCCGACCGGTCGATCATGATCGATAAGCTTCTTCGGGACGCCCACTACAGCCTGGGGGGACGGATGTTGATGTCCGAATATTTCTACGACCCTCAAAACGAGAATCTGAACAAGGAATTCAAAGGGAACCTTTCGATGACGTACTCTTATGGCGCCCACGGTATCGAAGTGGAGGTCGACACGGCAACGGGAAAAGTCCGGATTCTGGACTATGTGGCGGCTCACGACGTGGGACGAGCCATCAACCCCATGTTGCTCGAGGGACAGGTCCAGGGAGGGGCTCTCATGGGAGTGGGGTATGCGTTGACCGAGCGGCTCATCCTGGACAAAGGCGAAGTGATGAATCCCAATTTCCGCGATTACAAGATCCTCACCGCCGCCGATGCGGTCCGGGTGAAGCCGATCATTGTGGAAACCGAAGACAGCGAAGGTCCATTCGGCGCCAAAGGGATCGGGGAACCCGGTTGCGTTCCGTCGGCGCCGGCGCTCGCCAACGCGATATACGACGCCGTAGGCGTCCGCATCAGGGATTTGCCTATTACGCCGGAAAAGGTCCTGCGTGCCTTAAAGGAGCGCGCACGGAAAGAGGCGCCCGGACCCCAACCGGCCTGAAAGATGTTCGACCCAGTTCCATCGAATCACGAAAGGATGATTGAATGATCCCTGTCAAACAGACCGCGTCGCTTCGGCTCTGTATGGGCGCTTCATTCCATACGGAAGAAGATATCAACTTCGTCTCCGTTTTGCCCTATTACGCTTGCCGCTTCTGTCGCGTGGGGTCTCCGGAGGATCTGGCTTTGGCCTTCCATTTCGTTTTCGAGGGCGCCGTGCATACGTATACGGATCCGGAAACAGGTGTAGGCCTGGGCCTGATTCCCATGCTCCGGTTTGATCTTGAAAACAGGTACGTCGTACCTTACCTTGGATTGGGAGTCGGACCGTATTATTTCAGCCTGGACGTTCCGGAGCTGGGACAAGCCTGGAATTTTTTGTCTCAGGCTGAATTTGGAATCCGGTTCAACTGTGTGCAGCATTTGGGTTGGCACCTGAGTTACCGACTCCAACACGTATCCAACGCCGGGATGAGTGACAGGAATTCAGGGGTGAACTCGCATCTCGTTTTGCTGGGGGTTTCCTATTCATTTTGAAGATCGAGTCCCAGCTCTTGATGTGCGGCAGCAGGATCTTCGGAAGAACACTGTTTGGGAAGAGTCGAGTTAAGGCGAACCGGCGTTTTCACGGGAGCGGCTCAAGGTATGGAACGTACGATATTGATAGGCTTGGATGAATCGATCAATTCCACCAGAGTGGTAGACTATGCCGCGCGCATTTCCAGGGTTGTGAAAAATTTGACCTATACACTTATGACCGTTCAGTCGTCCATACCTCCCTTTTTGATTGATGAAGCCAAGCAAGAAGCGGCGGCCTATCAGAAGCTCAAGAAAGTCCAGAAGAGAAACGAAGAAGCGGCCAGTAACCTGCTCGAAAGATGCAAGCAGATTATGGTGGACCAGGGGGTGGACGAGGCTCGTATCGAACTGCACACCCGCCCAAAGAAGCTGGGGATAGCCCAGGACGTCCTGGAAAAGGCGGAAAAAGGGTTATACGACGCTTTGCTGGTAGGCCGACGCGGTCTGACCAGAACCCAACAAATATTCATGGGGAGTACGTCCAACAAGATTGTCAACAATGCCGCCAACGTGCCCGTGTGGATCGTGGACGGGGAAATCGAATCGATGAAAATTCTAGTGGCGGTGGACGGTTCCCCCACATCGCTGAGAGTCGTTGATCACCTTACCCATATGGTGGGAGGAAATCCGGAAGTGAAGGTCACTTTTCTGCACGTGACCCCGAAACTGGCCGACTATTGCGCCATCGACTTTGAGGAGGATGAGGCTAAAACGATAGAGGATGCCTTGCTGGCCGAGGACGTGCAATGCATCGATCACTTTCACGCTCAGGCATTGACCATGCTGCACGAGGCGGGACTGACCGACAAACAGGTCCGGTTCAAAATCAAGACTACGGCCGTGTCCGTGGCCAAAGTCGTTCGTGAGGAGGCCCGGCGCGGCAAGTACGGTACCGTGGTCGTGGGCAGGAAAGGTCAACACAAAGCCTTTTTCATGGGCAGCACCTGCAACAAGCTGATTCAGACCATGACCAATTGCGCGCTGTGGGTGATCGTTTGATGCGTTCGTATCTTCGAGCGCTCTGTGATCTCAGGAGATTCGTTCGGGGAGGGATTTCGGAGATGAAGAAGGGTAATCGGCCTGCGTTTCGCGGTCCGATTACCCCTATGAGTGTGTGATTATGGCTGATCGCTCTCAGTGGGCCAATCGTGCAGAAGCCAAATCCGAAACATATTTCTCAGCCAACTGGATATGATCCTTTCTGGTTATCTTGGTGCGGATCTTTTCTTCCGCCAGTTGGATCGCCATATCCACCAGTTCTTCGCGCAGCTCGTGACGGGCCTTGCGGAGTTCGAATTCGGAGATGGCCTTGGCGTCTTCGATGGTGCGACTCGCCGCTGTTTCAGCTTCCTCTATAAGACGTCTTCTGTGTGCTTCGGCCTGGGCAAGGATGATTTCGGTCATTTCCCGAATCCTGTCACCCGCCTGTGACACCTCAGCCAGTATTCCCTGGTATTCCTTTTGAGCTTCAGCCTTAAGCAGTTCCGCTTTCTTGATCTCCGAGTCTATTTCGGCGCTGCGGTTTCTAAGTAGATTCCGGATGGGATCCTTGCCGAATTTGACGACGATAAAGGCAAGGATCAGGAAGTTAATGATGCGCCAGGCAAGATCCCATTCGTCACGGTATACCCAGTCGCCCTCGGCAGCCGTTGCCGTCCCCGCAGTTGCGAGAAAACCAAAAAGAGCGGGCAAGCGGGTCTGTATCCACTTCATTTTAACTCCCTACCAATAACCTTCTTGGTCACATAAATGGAAAGCCCCTGCGCCTGCTTTCGGAAGGTCTGTCGAACTGCGTGGGCTTCCTGGGCTATTTCATCTCGAATCCTGGTGACGATCTTTTCCTCTCCCACCATAGAGTCGGCGATGATACGATCGGCTTCCACCTGGGCCTCAGCCTTCATGATCTCTTTACGCTGATTGGCTTCGGTCTTGGCTGCCTCGATCTTCAAGCCGTTTTCGACAAGCAGGTCTTCGCCCTGTTTCGTCATATCCTTAGCGTCTTTCCTTGCCTGCTCGATACGTTCCCTTCGCTCCCGCACCGTTTGGAGGATCGGTCTGAAAAGGAGACGATTGAGAATGTACATCAACAAAAGAAAGTTGATGAGTTGAACGAGCAAGGTGGCATTAATGCTGATCACCTTTACACTCCGTCTGGATCGGGGTTTGCTCCTAAATTACGAACATCAGCAGCAGAGCCACAACCAACGAGTAGATGCCGGTGGATTCAGCTACGGCCTGACCGACCAGCATGGTTCTGGTCAAGAGACCCGCTTCCTGTGGGTTTCTGCCAACGGCCTCACAGCACTTGCCCGCAGTGTAACCTTCTCCGACTCCGGGTCCGATGGCTCCGAGTCCCATCGCGATGCCCGCACCTAAAAGAGCTGCCGCCTTGATTATGTCCGCGCCTTCAATTGCCATGTTGTAAACCTCCGTACGTTTATTTTTAATCTGTTTGTTATCTTGTTTGCCCAAATCGACAACAACTCCTGCTGTCCTAAAGCCTCGAGACGACGTTCCGGAACCATTTTCCTAAAATACGAAAATCAGAACCAACGCTACCACCATGGCGTAGATAGCCGTGGATTGCGCCACCGCCTGTCCCACCAGCATGGTTCTGGTCAATACTGCGGTAAACTCGTGGTTACGGCTGACCCAGGCTACGGCGCTTTCCGCAGTAATGCCGTTACCATAACCCGGTCCGATGCTTCCGAATCCCATGCAGATGCCTGCGCTCAGGAGGGCCATAGGGGCTGCTAATGCAGAGGATGCGGGGTAGGATTTGAACATCAGGATGAAGCTCACCAGCAGGCCGAAAATAGCCGGAGTTTGGGCCACGGCCTGACCCACCAGCATGGTGGTCGTCGTCGCGCCAAGCGTTACCGGATTTCGAGCTACTCCTTCACAACTGGCGCCGGCCGCCATTCCGCCGCCGATCCCGGAGCCAATGGCCGCCAACCCCGTCGAGAAACCGGCGCCTAGCAACGCCGCCCACGTGGGAGACACGGGCGAGCCGCTGAAATCCATGAACATCAGCATGAATGCGACTACCATGGCAAAAATGGCCGGAGTTTGGCACACCGCCGAACCGATCAGCATGTTGGTGGTAAGCTGTGAAGCGACTTGGGGCTGCCGCGCCAGGCCTTCGCATGCCGTGGCCGCCGGATAACCCGATCCTATGCCCGATCCTATGGCGCCGAACCCTATACAAATGCCCGCGCCCAGGATCGCTGCCGCGCTGGACAGGCTGGAGGCATGAATGGTGTGAAAATCCATGAAGATGAGCAACATGGACACGACCAAGGCGAATATGCCCGCGGATTCAGCTACCGCCTGCCCAACCAACATGTTCTTGACAATGTCTCCAGAAAGGTTGGGCCTTCTGGCCGAGGCCCGGGTGGCATGACCCGCGCAATACCCTTCTCCAACGGCGGCGCCTATGGCTCCAAAACCTATTGCAATCCCAGCCGAAAGGTAGGACGCTCCCGACATGTAAATTTCTATATCCGTCACTTGGAGAACCTCTCCCTTCTACTTGATCTGTACTGAAATGTACACGAGTGTCAGCATGGTGAAAACAAACGCTTGTATGGTGCCAACGAATAGGCCGAAAAAAAGGTTCAGAAATGGCGGTATTACCAGATTCCAAAGGAGGTGGGACACTACGAGAATGATGATGGATCCTCCCATAATGTTTCCATAGAGTCGAAAAGAGACCGATACCACTTTGGCAATTTCGCCGATGATGTTGAGAGGCGCCATAAAGAACATCGGCTGGCAGTACTCGGATAAATACCTCTTGAGACCTTTCGCCCTGATGCCTGAATAGTGCGCAATAACGAAACCGAGCAGACCCATGCTCAGGGTAGTATTCAGATCCTTGGTCGGCTCCGACAGGTATGGGATAATTCCTATCCAGTTGGACAGCAGTAAAAACATGAACAGCGCACAAATCAGAGGCGAGTACTTGCGATAGTCTTTAAGCTCGAGTGCGTCCTGAACCAGGCCATCAAATGTCGTCACAATGAATTCAGCAATCGTTTGTAGGGGACTCGGAACATAAGCCAGCTTCCTCGTCGCAGAGATCGCGAAAAAGATCAATACCGCCATGACAATCCACGTCATGATCAATGTTTCTACGTTGAAGACGAGATTATAATCCCCTATCCGGTAGTTCCATTGCCAGATTTTGCTCAGTTCATCCATTTTCCGTCCCTTGGTTTTGCTTCCTCAGTATAGAAGGCTCTTACGGGATATAAACTGTTCCCAAAGTAAAAAGTGAAACAAAATAGATAGTTGGATATTGAATATACCTATACAGGCGCCTACTACATTAATTCGATCCACCTTGACGGCGATGATAATGGGGATTGCCAGCAAGGCATATCGTACTATGATGGAGAAGAACGCCTCGACACCGACCCTCTTGGGGTTCATGCCCAGCCGACGCTGGAGTCCTCGCTTCATGAGGAGGAAGTTGAGTATGCTTGCCAGGCTTCCCAGCAGGAAGCCTTTTGCAAAGGCCATCCGCCCGAAGAACAGGCTGCCGAGGGCTACGGCCAGACACAGGCCCAAGGCGGTCTTGATCACTTTTGGAACGGGATCGGTCTTCTCGTTATTTTCCGTTTCGGGTTGAGTCATCTTTATCGATATCCAGAACTTCCTTTATCTGGCGGTAGCCCGTGTAAGCGCCTCCGATGACGCCAAGGATCAGAAAAACTACTGTAAACGGACCCTTAATCCCCAACCATTTGTCGATATAGTAACCGATGGCGCCACAAAACAGGATGCAACCGACCATCGTCAGGCCGAGTTGGGTGACCAGGGTCAGGTTCTGCATGATGGCCTTGTAATCTTCTTTTTTCATAGAGCAAGAGCGCTTGTGATAAATTTCGCGTGTCGAGCGAGAACAGACCCTAAACCGTTTTCCTGGGTTTGTCAAGTGAAAATAGGGAGCTTTCGAAGGGGTTTCAGGCGAGTGAAAGAATCTAATTTATAACCGTATTTCAATATATTAACGGCTACATCCGAATGGAGGCCGGCTCGGTCGGTCAATACGGCCGGATCCACGAGAACCGGATTCACTTCGGCTTGAAACCTTGCTTGCTGGGCATCGAGCACGGTCAGATAACTCACCGGGCCGCGCAGGTATCTGTTTTCCGCCACGCTTTGAGTGGCCCGCGCCTCCGTCAGGAAACCGAGTACCCGGTCTCTGCGTTCCAACTGCTCTCTACGAGTAAGAAGCGTTCGTTTTGGGACCGTATCTCCGGAATTCGGGCCGAGGCTTGCCTGATATCCAGGTTCTGTTTCAAGGCGTCTTGGACCAGAAGATCCAGTTCCGGATCATGGAATACCTGCCACCAGGTTTCCTGGGACACTCGCAAACCGGACATCTCAGCGGCGTCGGCGTGCTGAAAAGAGGCGGGGACCTGAATATCCGGATCCGGCCGTCGCTAGTCCGGTCCCGTTTTCGTCCAATATACGCTCTCTTGTCAGGTCGGTTTTGTTTCTCGGGGCCATGAACGTTCTCCGTAATGGAACGAACGTATGCATGAAATGATCATTTAAATGTCAAGCCCTCCTTCTCCCATCCTGCGACTCGGCCAAATCCATCCCTCCCCTTGGTTGAGTCAGCGGCGGCCCGAGATCCTTTCTGAAGAATGCGGTCGGTCACCGGTCGGCTTGAGACCGGCGACCGGTCGGAATCGATCGTCTCATGCAAACGGCCCCCAAGAGATCTCAGCGTTCATCCTTATGGCGGCATTCCTATCCTCCGTCTGAAATCAAGACATAACCCTTTTATATTATGTGACTTTAGCGACCCAAACCGGTGTTTCGGGCAAGAGTGTATTGAGATCTCTTCAGGGTTCGGAGCGGCCGTCGATGCCGGAATCGAACCCGAGGAACCGCTGGCACGAAGTTTGCTCTCCTCATGTGTAAAGACCTCAAGGGATGCGACATGGACGAAATCATCATATGGCTGCTCATACTGGTTTCTTTGGTGCTCATCAATAGCAAGAAGAGAACCTAGTTCATTCAAATCGGTTGCTTCCGGCGATTGATCGAGATCATTCCCTACCTCAGGGTATTTTTGCACTCGAATGGAGAGCCGTATAAGACGGATTCTCCGGGCCATCGAGTCTCCGACCCTGCCCCCGGATCCATAACCTCGGCCGTCTAAAACGGGATTCGACTCCCGATTTACCGGCATTTTCTCCCTAAACGCGTTATCCAAACCGATTTCCGCAAGGTGTTTTTCTAACCCCGACATCGTCCCGGAAGAATTCGAATCGGCCGAAGCACGCTCGATCAAGTCCTGGAGGACCACCAGGAATGGTTCATTACCCAAGGCGAGTCAGGGAAAAGGGCGGACTTGCGTGGAACCGTCGTATCGCAAGGAGACCTCCAGGGCATACATCTGGTCCAAGCCGACCTTCGGGGAGCCAACTTTGAGGGTTCGAACTTGAAAACGGCGAATCTCCGCTGCGTGGACGCTCGAGGGGTTGTTTTCCGAGGCGCTGACCTGCATTTCAGCATAATATCGGAATACCGACGGAGCCCATCGAAGGCTCCGATCGGCAAGAAGGACTACATCTGTTTCGGACTGCGCCAGTCCGTTATAGGTACGAGCCGGTTATTGGGCACGTCGGCTTTGAAGAATTTCACTTTTTCCGACGGCGCATGGCTCTGATGGGTGTAGGTCACCGGCGGGAATATGCCCCCGGTCTCATAATCGCTGAGGGTTTCCATGGCCTCTTTGAGCGTATCCGGGTTGAGATTCTCTCCAGCCCGCTTCATCGCCTCGACAAAGAGCCAGGCCACTCCCACTCCGTTGACGTACAGGGAGGTGAGTCCGGGTTCGGCGCCGTATTTGGCGGCGATCTCACGCACCAGCGTGAGACCCGGGGAATCGTCCGACCATCCGCCCACGAAGTTCACGCCGATGTAGTTCTTGGCTCCTTCGCCGCAGGCCTTTACGATCATATCGTCCGTGGCCCAGTTGAACCCGAAAATCACGGGTGTATAGGCATACTTCTGGGTGGTCTTGACGAAACTGATGACAGGGGGCAGCACGTCGCATGTAATTACGATGTTGGCATCCGCTTTTTGAAGAGCCAGCACCTGCGAACTGGCGTCAACGGCGCCCGTGGGCATGACCAGCTCGGCCACAACGGGGATGTCGTATTTTTTCGCTCTGTCCTTGATCGCATCCAGTCCCACCTTTCCGTATTCCTTCTTGGTGTATACGACTCCGATGCGCGGGTCCTCGATCCCGAGGTCGTCGTGGATGTAGTCCACGATGCACTGGTATTGGGCTTCATAGGTGGCGCCCATGGCGAAGATGTACGGATTGAGCGGCTCATAGAATTCTACGGCCAATGCATTGGGAATATTGGTAATTTTGTAGTTTTGGATATTGCCCAGATTGGCGATGGTCTGGGTGGTGCCGCCCGTGGTGATGATGGTGAGCACTTCGTCCCGAGTCATCAGCTTCTTGACCGCCGCCACCGATTTGGGGGCCTGGAACTGGTCGTCTTCCCAGATGATCTCCACTTTGCGGCCGTTGATGCCGCCCCCGTCGTTGATGTATTTCATGTAGTCGACCATACCCTGGCCGTTTGGCAAACCCAGGGCTGCGACGGGACCGGTCTTGACCAGCACCAAACCGAGCTTGATCGTGTCGTCGGTGACCCCTCGACCCGCCGCTGTGGCCATATCGGCGCTGAGCAGCAGCACCACGGCGAAAAGAATCGCGCCGTTGATCCAACGTTTGTCCATCATGCGTCTTCCTCCTTTGCTAAGGTTCCGTTGTTTCGTCCGGACGAGAGTCCGATCTTAAAGAAAACGGGAAGGCATCGAAGGCACAATGGCATGCCCCCCGGCTCTTTCCCAACATCCACAGCCCCCGTTGAAGCCGGAAAAGCCCACAGACGTTCTCCGGTCGGGCATGGCGATTCGAATTCCGGCAAGGCGCCACAAAAGGAGTCCGTAAGCCTCAGTAGGTAAAGGGCCAATTCTTGAACCCTGTTTTTACGCGAACCCAGATGGCGTTGAGTCCGCCGGGTTCCAGGAGCAGGAACAGCATGATCAGCAGACCGAAAGCGGCGATATTCCATTCCAGATCGTAACGTCCTTCCAATGCCGGGATCACGGATTCCAGGCTCTGAGCGAACAATTTAATGAATTCGGGCGCCACCACGATAAATACGGCTCCATAGATGGACCCGAGGATGCTCCCCAGTCCCCCGACGATAATCATGGCCAGGTACTCGATGGAGAGCATAAACGTAAAATGCTCCGGATTGATGTAGGCCATCACGTAAGCGTACAGGCCGCCGGCGACCCCCGCGTAAAAAGAACTGATGGCAAAGGCGGTAACCTTGTACCGTGTCAGGTTGACGCCGATGATTTCCGCCGCCACATCCCGGTCGCGAATGGCCACGAAAGCCCTGCCCACGCGGGTTCGCGTAATATTCTTGGCGGCGGCCGTCATCAGTGCGGTGACGATCAGAAGGAAAACGTACATCTTTTCGTCTGTGTCCAAAGGGTGGCCCGCCACAGTGAGGGTCGGTACGTAGAGACCGCGTACGCCTCCCGTGAGTCCCTCCCAGGTGATCACGAGATATTCCACCACTACTCCAAAGGCCATAGTGGCCATGGCCAGGTAAAGGCCCTTGAGCCTCAAACAAGGGACCCCGATCGCCACTCCAGCCAGAGCCGCTGCTACCCCTGCGGCGGGAAGCGTCACCCAGAAAGGCAAGCCCAATTTGCCGCCGAGCAGAGCGGTGGTGTACGCTCCGAAAGCCAAGAAAGCGGCGTGCCCCAGTGATATCTGTCCCGTGAATCCCGTAAGGATGTTCAATCCCAACGCTCCGATGACGGCC